>NZ_JBWKYN010000039.1:0-35220 GCF_059423785.1 Arcicella sp. GW458-12-2-14-TSB2
ATCCTGATTAATTATTTTAGTGTTATCTATATTTTTTTATTTTAATCTATGTGATTAACCTTTTAAAAATATTTAAAAACTAATCAAAAAATGTATATTTGAAAAATGCACTTAACTTTAAGTGATTGCATTAATTTTAAGCCTTTAATTAAATGAAAGTAAGAAATCCAAGAACTGGTTTATATGATTATGAAATATCTCAACTCTCTTTTGAAACACTCAAGATAAAAGCTGATGCAATGCGTCATGCCCAAAAAAGCTGGCAGGCTATCGGTATTGAGCAAAGAATAAAAACAATTCAGCGTTGGAAAAAAGTCTTGGAAAGACATCTTGAAGAACTTACCGAAGTATTGATATTAGATACTGGTAGAAAAATAGAAACTGTTTATGAAATAAATTTAGTATTGGTTGCCATCGACCAATTTTGTGATTTAGCTCAGGATTATTTTAAAGTAGAAGTCCAAACTATTCTTCATAATAATACTTATCATATCGAAGAATATTCCAACCCCTTCGAGCTAGTCGGGATTATCAGTACTTGGCAATTCCCTTTTCAGAGTGCAATGATGCAGGCTATTCCAGCACTGTTAGCTGGCAATAGTGTATTGGTGAAGCCTTCTGAAAAAACACCAAGGTTTGTTAGAGTGCTTGAAAAAACGATTAGCCAAATACCGCATTTTAATAACTTATTGCATTTTATTGAAGGTGAAAAAGAAGTAGGAGAAATGCTTTGTAGCATTACCGATTTAATTTGCTTTACGGGGTCAGAAGAGAAAGCTAGAAAAGTATTTGAAACAAGTGCTAAACATTTTGTACCTGCACAGTTAACATTTGGAGGAAAAGGAGCTGCTATCGTTACAGAAACCGCAGATATTGAGAGTGCCTCATCTGCTATTCTATGGGGCGGAACTTTTAACGCAGGTCAATCACTAGAGTCTATCGAAAGAGTATACGTTCATCGCAATATCCATTCACAGTTTTTATCAAGATTGGTTGGTAAAAGCAATTTATTGACGCTGAACTATCCCAACATTGAATATGGACAAATAGGGCCTATCATTACAGAAAAACAAGCTACGAATATCAACGAACAATTGGCTGATGCTGTCAAGAAAGGGGCAGTCATCGTAGCGGGTTCTGAAAAATGTATTGTTCAAAAAGGAAGTATTTATTGTCGTCCTACTATTCTAACAAATGTGAGTCACCACATGAAAATCATGAAAGAAATGACATTTGGACCTATTTTGCCTGTAAAATCATTCTTGAATGAAACGCAGGCACTTGATTTCGCCAATGATTCAAACAGTACTTTTAACTGTTCCGTTTTTGCTGGGAAAGACAGTGAGGCTATGAAAATAGCGCGTAGAATAAAAAGTAAATCTATTACCATTAACGACGTTTATATGGGTAATAGATTCTATAGAAATGAAAAAAGCTCCACAAACGCTGCCGAAACTAAGGCAGAGAATATTGGAACTTTTTCGTTTAAGAAATTCTTGAACCATAAAAATTTAATGTTCAAGAAATAGCATTGAAAGCTGGCATTATGTTGAGGCTATTATTCTAATTTGAATCTAGCCACCATGATGCCAGTCTGATTTTTTTTAGGAGCCATATATTCTGCCAATGGCCTGTCGGTTACCATTACTCTTTTGAACTCCGAAGAAGCATGAAGTAAATACACCCGTTTGTCTTGCAATCTGATAGCAAAACCTTCATGGGTAATATCTAATCCATCAATATTGGTTGTAATCCCGATAATATCACCATTCATGATTTTATCTTCTATACTTCTGATTTTAGCTTTTGGGATAAAATAAAAATCTTGATTACTGATTTTATTCTCTACCTTCTTTATTTTTTCTTGTAGTGCTATATTAGCTGCGTTAGGATTTTTATCCCAGTGCGAGCTCATGAAATTTATTTCCTTTTTTATAGGAACACCTCCTAACGAACTAGTGATGTCATCTAAAAGTCCGTCTTTGTTGTGGGTATAAATCCAATCGGAAAAATAATGAATTCTTGATTCATATCCCTTTATTTGCCCTTTGTTATAATATCTGAGGCGTTTTAAATAATATTGGAATTTTTCAAAAGAAATATCATTTTTACGATACGTCAAGCCCATGGCTACACAGCTTTCCACAAAAGTTGAGCAATCAAATTCCCGTAGGTCTACTACTAGTTTCTCCTCATTAGGATTTTCAAGTGTAGAAGCCTTGTAAGGTCTGTTTAGAAAACTTTTGGCAATGTTTAAGGTATAATCGTGCATATTACTACCCTGTGCCATTTGGATTTTCCTTTGATAAATTTCTTCATCAGATAGTGGCTGTTGAAAGCTAGCGGCTGTAACCAACAGCGACGAAAATATAAAAACCTTGCAAGGTTTTATCAAGCTTGCAAGGTTTCTGTTAAGCGTACTTAAATTACTTTTTCTCATGTATTATTTAATCGTTATCTTCTACACGTAGTGTGAGTAATCCTCCCAAAATCATGAATACTCCCCCCAAAGTAACGATATGTATTGGTTCTAATTGCGTTAAATTCATGAATTTTTTTAGACCCAAACTAGCAACTATCTGTGGAATCACGATAAAAAAGTTGAAAACACCCATATAATACCCCATTTTATTGGCAGGTAAACTTCCCGATAACATCGCATAAGGCATTGCTAAAATACTTGCCCATGCAATGCCAATTCCTACAAATGAGGGTAATAAAGCATATTTTGTTGTTACAAACATAATTGAGATAAGTCCAACACCACCTGCTGTTAAACAAATTAAATGCGTTAGCTTTCTTCCAAATTGTTTGGCTAAAATTGGTAGAAATAAGGCGAACGACATCGCTACTCCATTATAGACTAAAAAACAGATACCTACGAAGTTAGCTCCTTGATTATATATCTCTGATTTAGTATCTGTTGTACCAAAAATATTTTTTGTTACAGCATCATTCGTAAAAAGCCACATAGAGAATAAACCAAGCCAAGAGAAAAATTGAACGATAGACAACTGCTTCATAACTTTTGGCATATTGAACAATCCATTGACAGTTTCTTTCATGCCATGCATAAAATTCATTTCGTCTTTTTCTTTTTGAAAAACTTCCATATCTTCTGGCGGATATTCGTTGGTTTTTAATATCGTCCAAAGAATACAAGCAAAATATGCAAAAGCACCGATGTAAAATGACCATCTAACGGTATCTGGTACAATTCCTTGAGCAGCAGTATTAGGTACACCAAAATAATCAAGGATGGAAGGTAGTGCGGAAGCAATCATTGCACCAACACCAATAAAAAATGTTTGTATCGCAAATCCGCTTGTTCTCTGTTCTTTTGGAAGCATATCGCCTACGAAAGCCCTGAAAGGCTCCATGGAGATATTAATTGAAGCATCCATCATCCAAAGTATAGCACCCGCTACCCACAACATAGTCGATTGTGGCATAGCGACCAAGGCAATCGTTGCAAAAATAGCTCCAGCAAAAAAGAATGGACGGCGACGACCCCATCTTGCATGCCAAGTACGGTCGCTCATGTAACCAATAATTGGTTGAACAAAGAATCCTGTTAATGGAGCTGCTATCCATAGAATCGGGATGTCATCAGGATTAGCGCCTAAGGTTGCAAAAATACGGCTTGTATTTGCATTTTGTAATGCTAAGCCAAATTGAATACCCATAAAGCCTATGCTCATGTTGATTATTTGAGCTAGGCTAAGGCGGGGTTTTATATCTTTTGTCATAAAATGGTTAATGATGTAATATTAAAGACTCAAATTAAGAAAATATTTAAAATATATTCTATTTTTTCTGAGAAATTTCATAAATAAGTACTGAATTGGGATTGATTGTAACAGGAATAGATTGACTCGCACTTTGAGTAAATTGCTCTTTTTGATTGAATTTACCTTTAAAAGTAGCGTCTTTGCTCGGCTTTAATCCCATTGACGACCATGCACCTTCTGGAACTACTAAATCGAACTTTTTTGTTTGAAAATGGTCAAAATTACAAACAATTAAAAGCTTTTGCTTACCAGAATAACGTAAGTAACTATATACTTTTCTACGGTCGTAATTACCATTTTGAATGTATTGCAAATCAAAGAAATTTCCAGTTTGTACAGCATCAGAAGTATTGACAAATTTGATTAAATCGCCATAGAATTTTCTGATATTCTTTTGTTCTTCTGTCAATAGCTTACCATCAAATTTACCATTGTTCATCCACGCTTGATGTGATTTTACACCCCAGAAGTCAAACATAGTCGTGCGGTCTTCGGCCCTATTAAAACCCTCTGGTTCAGAAGCAGACTCTCCTAATTCCTGACCAAAGTAAATCATCACTGGTCCTGTATGCAAGGTAGCCGTTACTACCATCGCAGGAACTGCTGCCATAGGATACCCTTTAGAAAAAGCCGCCGTATTAATTCTCACTTCATCGTGATTTTCTAAAAACCTTAGCATGTGCTCAGAAATATCGCCAGACTCATGCTGCCAAACATTCGTAATGCTTTCTACACTGGCATCATCTCTGTTTTCTACTAAATGACGAAGGCCATCATACAAACCTACTTTATCGTATAAGTAATCAAAACCTCCTATTTTAATATAATTATGATATTCCTTTGGATTATATATTTCAGCAATGAAAATAATATCTGGATAGCTCTTCTTTACCTCTTTAATAGCATATTTCCAAAACTCATAAGGAACCATCTCTGCCATGTCGCAACGGAAACCATCTGCACCTTTAGAAGCCCAATATTTTAGAATATTTACCATTTTTAGCCAAGTACTTGGGATAGGGTCAAAATGAGTTTGTCTGCCATTTTGGATATCAACACCATAATTAAGTTTTACTGTCTCGAACCAATCGTCGATACTAGGATGTGGAGAGAAAACATCATTACCCGATACTTTTGCAGGCGTTTCAACATAAGGCCCGTCTACTTCTACAGGAGGATTTACGCCATCAGGAATCTGAAATTGCGTATCAGGTAAATAATAGAAATTATTATGTGGGTCGAATAATTTCGTGGTATCATCTTTTTCACCGAAATCTTCAACGTCTTTTGGTTTCATATCAGAATGATATACCCTTGCTACGTGGTTAGGCACAAAATCCATAATGAGTTTTAAATCATTTTGATGAACCCTTTCAACCATTTCAGCAAACTCTTTCATTCTATTTTTAGGCTTATCGGCAAAAAAAGGGTTGACATCATAATAGTCTTTAATAGCAAAGGGCGAACCAGACCTCCCCTTTACTACATCTGGATGATCTTTAGGAATACCATAAGCTGTCAAATCTTCCATAGTGGCATGCTCGATTAAGCCTGTCATATAAAGATGTGAATAACCATAATCTTTGAGCTTTTTTAGGGCTAAATCATTAATATCAGAAAATTTAGTAACACCATTTTCAGTAGCAGAGCCATTAAATTTATTCGTAGTATTCTTGTTTCCCCAAAGGTGAAACATCATTTGTAAAATTACTAATTTGTCGTTTTTGATCTTTGTCATATTTTTTTGGACTATGATTTTACTTTTTTTAGGGTCTCTATCTTTGAATTTACTATAATTCTTGGTTTTGGCAATAGCATTTTGCTCAGTGGCTGGGAGTGCTTTGATGGTTTGTTGAGCATTTGCCCAAAAAACGACAAAAACTAAGCCTAATAATGTTGTGACTTTGATTGAATTTTGAGACATTTTTAGAATAAAATTTGGGTATTAGGACAGATTAGCACAGATTCGTTTCTTTTAGCTTTCTTTTATCTTTGCATTAAATTGCTCACAATTTAAGATTTTATTATTAGGAAATTCTTGAAATTATTTGAAAAATTGCATGAATGATACTGAAAAAAGTAGAATCCAACGTTTATAAAATCCTTTTTTACCCGAGTTTGCGCTATTTTACTGTATTTCCATTAACCATCTTAAACAAATGAAAAAAACAATTTTATCTATTCTTTTATGTTTCTTGATGAATGCTTTGCTGGCTCAAACCACAAGTGTTCAACGTATTAACCCGACTAACTGGTGGGTCGGTATGAAAAACCCCAAGCTACAACTCTTAGTTTATGGCAAAAACATTGGCGATTGCGACGTGAAAATCAATTATCCGGGAGTTTCTTTGGAAAAAGTAAACAAAGTGGAGAACCCTAATTACCTATTTCTTGATTTAACAATTGCACCAGCCACCCAAGCTGGGCAAATGATGATTGAGCTTTCAAAAACGGTGAAAGTGCAAAAAGGGAAAAAGCAAGTAGTAGACCAAATCGTAAAAATAACGCAACCTTTTCAATTAAAAGTACGTGACCAAAAGCCACAGGAAATCAATTCAAAAGATTTTATTTATTTAATCCTTCCTGATCGTTTTTCAAATGGTGACCCCTCTAACGATAAATTTGCCGATATGGCTGACCCTGTTTCCGACCGTACAAATCCATTTTTACGTCACGGAGGAGATTTGCTAGGGGTACAAAATCATTTAGATTATGTAAAAGAATTAGGCGCTACTACTATTTGGCTGAATCCAGTTGTAGAAAACAATCAACCCCAAACCAACGAAGGTGGTGCCATGCGTTCGGCCTATCATGGTTATGGTTTTACAGACCATTATAATGTAGATAAACGTCTTGGCGGTAATGAAGCATATAAAAAATTAATAGAAGCATCTCATGCCAAAGGATTAAAAATTATTCAAGATGCTGTGTATAATCACGTAGGAATCAACCACTGGATTTTGAAAGATTTACCAATGAAAAATTGGTTGAATCAATGGGATACTTATACTAATACTTCGTACCGTGATGAACCTGTGGTTGATATTTTGCATGGTTCGGCTGCTGATTTTAAAGTACAACAAAATGGTTGGTTTGTTCCTTTCTTGCCAGACTTAAACCATAAAAATGAATATGTCGCTAACTTTTTGATTCAACATGCCCTTTGGACGGTTGAAAACTTTGGGATTGATGGCTGGAGAATCGATACCTACCAATACAATGATTTGAATTTTATGAATCGTTGTAATGCTGCCTTGGCAGAAGAATATCCTAAAATGTTTATCACGGGTGAAAACTCTGTACAAAGTGCTTATTCTCAAGCCTATTTTGCGAAAAATAACCTGAATGTACCCTTCAAAAGCTCATTGCCTTCTGCCAACGACTTTGTACTGTTTAATGCCATTAATGATGCATTAAACCAAGGGTTCGATTGGGGAAAAGGGTTTAATCGGTTGTATGCTACTTTGGCAATGGATGCCCTCTATGAAGATGCCAACTTGAACATGACTTTCTTGGATAACCATGATATGGATAGATTTTATTCTGTTATTGGCGAAGATTTTAATAAATTTAAACTAGGAGTAGGCTTTTTATTAACTACTCGTGGAGTACCACATTTATATTATGGTACAGAAAACCTGACTAAAAACTTTAAAAATCCATCGGATGCAGAAGTACGCAAGGATTTTGAAGGTGGTTGGGCTGATGATAAAGTAAATAAATTTTTGGCTTCAGGTAGAACAGAGAAAGAGAATGAAGCTTTTGATTTTGTGAAAAAATTGGCCAACTATCGTAAAAATAGCTATGCTATTACTACAGGGAAATTAACACAGTTTTTACCACAGGATGGAATTTATGTGTACTTTAGATATACCGAAAACGAAAGCGTTATGGTAATCATGAGCCAAAATAAAGAAGATAAAAATCTGGATACTCAAAGATTTTCAGAAAGAATGTCGGGGTTCAGTACTGCCAAAAATATTATGACAGATGCATTGGTGGGAGATTTAAAAACGTTAAAAATCCCAGCAATGTCAATCACGATTCTTGAATTAAAAAAATAAGTAAATCCTTACAAACATAATTGTGAATTAGTGATTGAGTGAGTTGTGATTAAGGTATGTTAAAATTTTCATTTGTTTCATTTCTTAAAAGATATTTTCACAGAAGAAATAACATATTCGAAGTCCGATAATTCACTCAATCACTAACTCACAATTCACTAACTAAAAAAATCCACATGACAAAGATTAAAGCTTGCCTATTCGATTTAGATGGCGTAATTGTTGATACAGCAGTATATCATTTTCAAGCTTGGAGACGCCTTGCGAACGAATTAGGCTTTGATTTTACTGAACATCAGAACGAACAATTAAAAGGTATTTCGCGCATGGAATCATTGGAATTGATTCTTAAATGGGGAAATGTTACTTTAACGGAAGCAGAGAAATTAGCATGGGCAACTCGTAAAAATGACTGGTACCTAGATTTAGTAAAACTAATGACCCCCAAGGAAGTACTCCTAGGTGTTGAAAAGTTTCTTACTGACCTTCGTGAAGCAGGTATTAAAATCGCTTTGGGTTCGGCTAGTAAAAATTCTAAATTGATTTTAGAAAGAATCAATATGTTAGATTATTTTGATGCCATTATTGATGGTAATAACATCACCAAAGGCAAGCCAGACCCACAAGTATTTTTGATGGGAGCGGAAGCAACAGGTACATTGCCAAGTGAATGCGTAGTATTTGAAGATGCAGTAGCAGGGATACAAGCTGCTAAAGCAGGAGGTATGAAAGCAATCGGAGTAGGTGCTGCTGATATTTTAACAGAAGCAGATTTTGTGATTGCGGGCTTTGAGGAAATGACTTTGGATAGATTGAACTTTTAATATTTATCCAAAATACAGTTTAGCACAGCAAATTGAGTGTTAAAATTCTAGTATAAATTCGCACAGAAATTATGACTTTTACGGTGTAATGGTATTATTCTGATGTTTTTTCTAAATAATAATGCTGTTTTTATGTAAAAGTCGAGAATTGTTGTTTAATTTACTATTAACCATTTTTATAAATACATGATTAAGCTATTGATAATCAGTTGATTTGATTAGTTTTTTCGTGAAGATAGAGATTTTATCTTTATCTTAATAAACAAACTAACCGAGTATAACCATATATGAAAGACTATCTTAAACACGATGAATGGTGTATCATCGAAGAGGGATTTAATCGTGAATTCAACGAAATTACGGAATCTGTTTGCTCTTTAGGCAATGGCCGAATGGGACAAAGAGGAAATTTTGAAGAAACCTTCACTGGAAAAACACTCCAAGGAAATTATGTAGCTGGTGTATATTACCCCGACAAAACACGTGTAGGTTGGTGGAAAAACGGCTACCCTGAATATTTCGCAAAGGTGTTGAATGCTGCCAACTGGATTGGTATTAAAGTTGAAATAGAAGATGAAATTCTTGATTTACATACTGCTGAAGTAAATGATTTTAGGCGAGTTTTGAACATGAAAGAAGGTTATTTACAACGTTCTTTTGTGGCTACTTTGCCGTCGGGCAGACAGGTGAAAGTTAATACCACACGCTTCAATTCTATTGTTGATGACGAATCGGGTGCAATTTCTTACGCAATTACACCCCTTAATTTTGACGGAAAGCTTGTGCTGACTCCATTTATAGATGGCGATATTAAAAATAAAGATGCCAACTATGATGAAAAATTCTGGGACGAAGTACATAAAGAAACTGCCTTTGCTGAAGGATATATAGAGATGGTTACTAAGAAAACAGGTTTTCATGTAGTAACAGGTCAGAAATTCCAAATTTTTCAAGAAGGCAAAGCAATTGATTTTAAAAGCTTCCCTCAAAAAGCAGAAAAATATGTAGCTAGTCAAGTTACTTTGAGTGTAAAAGCCAATGAAGAAACTGTTTTAGTAAAATATGCTTGTAACCTTTCTTCTGAAAACCATAAAATAGAAGATTTACTCCCTAAAGCCAAAGCTTATTTAGCCAACATTGAAGCCAAAGGCTTTGATAAAATGCTAGTAGAACAAGCTGAAAAGTGGGCATCAAAATGGGAAATGAATGATATTGTGATTGAAGGTGATGTGGCTGCTCAGCAAGGTATCCGTTTCAATATTTTCCAGATGAACCAAACTTATACCGGGGAAGATGCTCGTTTGAATATTGGACCAAAAGGTTTTACTGGCGAAAAATATGGTGGCTCAACGTATTGGGATACCGAAGCTTATTGTATTCCTTTTTACTTAGCAACTGCCGACCAACAAGTAGCTCGTAACTTATTGGTTTATCGTTGGAAACAGTTAGGTAAAGCCATTGAGAATGCCCAAAAACTAGGTTTTAAAGATGGTGCCGCATTGTATCCAATGGTTACGATGAATGGCGAAGAATGCCATAACGAATGGGAAATTACCTTTGAAGAAATTCACCGTAATGGAGCCATTGCTTATGCCATTTATGACTATGTAAACTATACAGGCGACGAAGCTTATCTAGCTGAATACGGTTTTGAAGTCTTATTAGGCATTGCTCGTTTCTGGGCACAGCGTGTAAACTGGTCGGAAGCGAAAAAGCAATATGTGATGTTGGGAGTGACGGGACCAAACGAATACGAAAACAACGTGAATAATAACTGGTACACAAGTTATTTCGCTGTTTGGTGTATGAAGTATTTGATGGAAGTTGCTGATAAAATAAAAGCATCGAATCCAGAGCGTTATAATGAGTTAGCAAGCTTGACTAACCTTGATGAAGCGGTAGAATTTGAAAAATTCAGTAGTATTACAGGAAATATGTACTTGGGCGAAGATAAAGACTTAGGCATTTTCTTACAACAAGATGGTTTCTTGGATAAAGAATTAATAAAAGTAACTAATCTTCCAGCTCATGACAGACCAATCAATCAAAAATGGTCGTGGGATAGAATATTACGCTCTTGTTTTATCAAACAAGCTGACGTGTTGCAAGGAATATATTTCTTTGAAGATGACTTTGATGCCGAAACGATCAAGCGTAATTATGATTTCTATGAACCAATGACGGTTCATGAGTCATCATTAAGTCCATGTGTGCATTCGATTATTGCGGCTAAGTTAGGAGATAAGGCTCGTTCTTATGAATTCTATCAACGTTCGGCACGTCTGGATTTAGATGATTATAATAATGATACCGAAGATGGTTGCCATATTACTTCGATGGCAGGTACTTGGATGTCAATCGTAAAAGGATTTGGCGGTATGCGTGTTCGTAATGGTCAGGTATATTTAGCACCATTCGTACCTGAAAACTGGAATTCATTCTCCTTTAAAATTCGTTTCAGAGACAATTTGTTGAATATCAAAACTTTTGCTCATGAAGTAGTCATCGAAAATTTGGCTGGAGATGATATTACCATTTTTGTGTACAACGAAGCTGTAGTTTTGAAAGCAAATTCGACAGTAAATATTGAACAAAAAAATGTAGAAGCTGTAGCTTAGTCTACCGATATTATTTTAAACAAAGCCCCTTGAAGGATTTTCTTTTGAGGGGCTTTGTTTGTTTAGTATCTTTCAATAAAAAGTAACAAATGCTTAGAAATTTTTAAGTGTAAAAACATTAACTTGGCACCAACATATAAACAACAATAACATGGAAAGCTTAACGGTAAATAACTTTGTCAAAGACATCAATAAATCGATTGAATTTTATAAACAAATTGGTTTTGAAACTATCATGAGTGTTCCTGAAGAAGGAGATTTCGTTTGGGTGATGCTCTCCAATGGAGGGGTAACGATAATGTTGCAGACGATGGATAGTTTAGGCGAAGAATTGCCTGATATTGATAGAAACAGACTAGGGGGGAGCTTGCTATTTTATATCAAACTAAAACAAATTCGAGATTTTTTTGAAAGCATTAAAGATAAAGTAGAAATCGTAAAAGGACTAGAAAAGACTTTTTATGGCGCAACAGAATTTACGATTAAAGATATTGATGGGTATTACCTGACTTTTGCGGAGGATGAAGCGTAAATAATTGTGTTTTCCTTTATTCTTAAAATTCATTGAATATAAATGACCATAGTTTTAAACGCATTTTGAGATAATAAATGTTCTCTAATAATTCTCATTATAATTGCTGACAATCTTCATGTTTTAGGTAGTATTAGTATAATAAATTTGAACTGTAAATCAGGGAGTTAAGTGTTTTAGCTAAAATGATTTTTCAGTGTTAAACTAATAAAATAAATACCAAAATGAAAAAGGCAATAATGGTTTTCGCTTTTGTAATGAGTGTGATTTCGATAAGTTTCGCTCAGCAAGTAAAAGATTATAAAGGACATTTGATTGATGCTAAAGGAGATATCTATTTTAATGGTACAAAGATAGGAAGTGTGTCAAAAGACCAGTTTATAAAAGATGCAAAAGGACAAAAAGTAGGCTTCATTGATAACCAAGGTAATCTGACTGATGGAAATGGTAAAAAAATGGGACATTGGGGAAAAGATGGGAAAACATATTTTGATCCTAACAATGATATTATGTTGAAGGTAGTGGATAATAAAGATGAAACCTGTAATATCTATGATGCCAAAGGGAACAAATTAGGGAATGTGCATGATAGCTATAAGTCTGTTGCATGTGCGATACATTGTTTTGATAAAAAGATGAGCATGAAGGATCATACAAAGCATTAAAAATAAATAATTATTGACAAGGAACTCCTTATTTAAGAACTTAACTCATTCTTAAATAGGGAGTTCTTTATGATGATAGGATATACTATTACAAACGAGCTTACTTAATAACAAAGTGTTAATAATAACATATATCACTTAAGTCCTACTAGAAATATCATTCTTAAATCATGCCTATTTGTCTAATTTGCCTAAAGTTTAGTGCATTTCAAGCATTGAGAGAAAGTTTTAAATTAGTATTGAGAGAAATTTCGTTGTATTTTGTATGTTTGTTAATACAGAATACTTCATCATTCAATACTATATCAATATGAGAAAAATTATTTTACTGTTTTTCCTTCCTTTTTCAATTCTTGCACAAAAATTTTCAACTACTGAAATCAGTCGCTTTGAGGCACAGGCGAAGCGAGTAAGTATTATTCGTGACAATTGGGGTATTCCTCATATTTATGGCAAATCGGATGCTGATGCCGTTTTTGGCTTACTTTATGCCCAATGTGAAGATGATTTCAAGCGGGTAGAGATGAATTATATTGAAAAGCTTGGAAGAATTGCAGAACTAAAAGGTGAATCAGAACTCTATAACGATTTACAAATTCGCTTGCTGATTGATACTACCGAAGCCAAAGCAGATTATCAAAAGGCAGCACCTTGGTTGAAGAAATTGTTAAATGCTTATGCCGATGGTATCAACTTTTATTTATACAAACATCCAGCAGTAAAACCTGCTATGTTAACACGCTTTAAACCGTGGTATGCATTGTTATGGACAGATGGAAGTATTGGTGCAATCAGTACAGCCGATTTAAGCATAGCTGATTTAAAGAATTTTTACTCAGGTAGTTTAGTGTCTGCGGTAGCTGTTCCTAAAAATCCTGAGCAACAAACAGGTTCAAACGGGTTTGCGTTTTCTCCTAAGATTACGCAATCAGGCAAAGCTATATTATACATTAATCCACACGTTACTTTTTACTTCCGACCAGAAGTACAAGTGGTTAGTGAAGAAGGACTGAATGCATATGGAGCCGTTACTTGGGGGCAAATGTTTGTTTATCAGGGGTTTAATCAATATTGCGGTTGGATGCACACCTCTAGTAACGTAGATGTTGCCGATATGTATGCGGAAAAGATTAGCAAAAAAGGCGACAAGTATTTTTATGAATATGAAGGCGCTTTGAAGCCTGTAATAGAAAAGAAAATCACGATTAGTTACCTCGCTGACAATGTATTAAAACAGAAAACCTTTAGTACATATTTTACACATCACGGGCCAGTTATGGGTAAAAGAGATGATAAATGGGTGAGCCTAAAATCTTATAATCGTTCTATTGTCAGTATGATTCAGAGTTGGAAAAGAACCAAGGCGAAAGGGTTTGAGGAATATAAGCAAGTGATGGCTTTAAAGGCGAATACGTCCAACAATACTGTTTTTGCTGATTATAAAGGTAATATCGCTTATTGGCATGGTAACTATATTCCTAAAAGAGATAACCAATATAATTGGGCTAAACCTGTAGATGGCTCAATAGCTGCTACAGAATGGAAAGGCTTGCATGAGGTAGATGAAACCGTCCATTTGTATAATCCTGTCAACGGGTGGTTGCAAAATTGCAATTCAACCCCCTTTTCAGTGGCAGGGGCTAATAGTCCTAAACGAGAAAATTATCCATCCTATATGGCTCCTGATGGTGAAAACTTTAGAGGAGTAAATGCAGTAAGGGTATTAGACCGTGAGAAAAAATATACCATCGACAAAGTAATCGCCGCAGGGTATGATACTTATTTATCGGCTTTTGAAATATTGATACCAGCTTTGGTGAAAACATTTGAACGTGACGTAAAGCAAAACGATTCGCTCTATACGCAACTAAAAGCACCAATTGAAGTCTTGAAAGCATGGGATTATCATTCATCTGAAAGTTCTGTAGCTACTACTTTGGCAGTAGAATGGGCACAGAAACTTAGCCCAGTGATACAAAGATTATACATAGACCAAGGCGAAACGGATCAGGTAGAGAATACTAAAAGATTTGCTGCCAATGCTGATGTAGCAAAGTTTATGCCTCCTTTGGTGACAGTAATTAACGATTTGAATAAAAAATTTGGTACTTGGCAAATACCTTGGGGCGAACTAAATCGTTTTCAAAGATTGACAGGTGATTTACAAACAAAATATAATGATAATGAGCCAAGTGTACCTGTAGGTTTTGCTTCAGCATTGTGGGGGTCGTTGCCATCTTATAATAGCAGGTATTACCAAGGAACCAATAAAAGATATGGCGTGGGGGGTAATAGTTTTATTTGTGCAGTAGAATTTGGTGACAAAATAAAGGCTAAATCTTTGTTGGCAGGTGGCGAAAGTGGCGACCCAACCTCAAAACATTTTAAAGACCAGTTATTAATGTACACAAAGGGACAGTTTAAGGATGTCTATTTTTATAAGAGTGATGTGATAAAAAATGCAGAAAAGACGTATCATCCAGGCGAATAAGCGTAAATATTGTTAAACAAATTGATAAAACGTTAGGTTAGCAGTATATTTGAAAGATTTTTTCAAATAAGATTCAAACAGTAATTTCAATAACGAATTAAATTAAAATTAAATGGCGTATCAACAAGATTTTACTCATGTGACAGGTTCTGAACCACACCGTTTGCGTACAAGGCAGATTTTGAAGGCTCACCCCGAGGTCAAGAAGTTAATCACTAAAAATCCAATGACAATGGTATGGATTTTGGCTTGCGTGTCAATTCAAATCCTGATGACTTATTTGGTAAAAGACCAAGCGTGGTATATTATTTTAGCAGCTGCTTGGTGCATTGGTGCTTTTCCATCACATACATTATTTATTTGTATCCATGAGGCTTCGCACAACCTTGTTTTCAAAAAACCATCGTGGAATGTGTATGCTGGTATCATTGCTAATTTTCCATCATTAGTCCCTACAGCCATTTCATTTAAAAACTATCACTTAAAGCACCACGCTTTTCAAGGAGTACACGAATTGGATGCTGACTTACCAGATAAATGGGAGGCAAAAATGATTAATAATTACTTCTTAGGTAAAACAATCTGGTTGTTATTATTCCCAATTTTTCAAGTAATTCGTACACTTCGTTGTTTAGAATTAGCCGTAATAGACCGTTGGGTATTGATGAATATTTTTGCTCAAATTGCCTTTGATGTTGTCATTTGGTATTTCTGGGGATGGTCAGCACTAGGATATATGGGTGCAAGTTTTATGTTCTCAGTAGGTTTACATCCACTGGGTGCAAGATGGATTCAAGAACATTATCTTGTATTGGATAAAGACCAAGAAACATATAGCTATTATGGCGGTTTGAATTTAATCAATATGAATGTTGGATACCACAACGAACACCACGATATGCCATCAGTACCTTGGAATAATTTACCAAAATTAAAGGCTGCTGCTCCTGAGTTTTATGATGATTTGAAATACCATACTTCATTTGTGAAATTATTTTTCACCTTTTTATTTAGTCAAGAAGTAGGCTTATATTCAAGAATTGTAAGAAAAGAAAGAGGTCGTGTAGGGTTGGATGATACTTCAATTCCAGATATTCAAATGGCTGAACAAAAATTGTAGTGGTCATCTACAATTTTTTAATAAGAATTTTCGTTCTAAATAGCTCCATTTTTGGAGCTATTTTTATTTTTAAGAAATTAGTTTTATCCTAAACTTGTTATTTGTTTTTTTAAGAATAATGTACGAAGTTTGTTAAACAGAAACCCTTTGCTAACCATAATATTGAATGTTTTGAGAGTCCTCAATACATTTTTCGCTGTTCCCCATCACGCAAACATTGTTTTGAAATTTAGTAAAAAAAGCAAATGGCAAAGAAAAATAAATTAAGAATCATCAACTACGTCAAGGATGGAGTGGTACTGAGAAGTGAAGTTGCGCCCAAACCTCCCAAAAGAATTACAACGAAATGGACTCAAGAGGAAATTGATTTCCTCAAAGAAAATTTTCAGAATTTGACATCCAGAGAAATTTCTGATCAACTTGGAAGAAGTTGGGAGTCTGTAAGAGGGCAACTTAAAAGATTTAAACTCACAGTAGGAGAAGAGCTTAGGAAAGTGCGCCAAGCAAGTAGAAAAGGTGTTCCTTCGGGCAGAGAAGGCGTTACCAAATGGACTGAGGAAGCCATTGATTATTTAAAGGAGCATCATTACAGTAAACCTCTACCCGAGATTTGTGAACATTTGGGTTTAAGATATGGCGTTGTGTATAAAAAAATGCGCTCGCTTGGTCTGAATGTAAACCCTGAAATAGCTTTGAAAGTAAGGAAAGAGGGTATTGGTCGTATTAATGCCGAAAAGAAAGCTTATTTTGCTTCTGATGATTTCCTTGAGAAACAACGAAATAAGCAATTAAAGAAACGTACGAATTCTATTAAGCAACGTTTAATCAATAGGGAACTGTCGGAAATCCAGAAAATTCAGAATGAGATAAAATCAGCGATGAAAAAGATAGAGAAGAACGACGCTCTTATCAATAAACTTGTTACTGAAAAACAAAATTTAAGAGCAGATGTCAAACGCTCTGAACTTCGTATAAAAGCCATCACAGATAAATTGAATTCTTCTGTTCAGCATTCTGAAATAAGTAATTAAAATACAGGGAAATCAGTACAGTAAAAGAGGTGTTTTTCATTAACTTTATCACGAACAAAGAATAAAAACTCAAAAATGAAAAAACAAATTTTCTCTATTGGCGTAATACCTCTACTGGCTAGCTTATTAATATCTGTTGATGCTTCCTGCAATCTAAATCATGCAAATGATAACCCTGTTTTAAATAAATCAGTAAAAGCTGGTACTGAAGGGTTAAAGATTGAAACTTTTGTTACAGGCTTGAATGTACCTTGGGGAATGGCTTTTTTACCCAATGGTGATATGTTGGTTACTGAAAGGTCTGGACAGTTAAGATTGATTCATGATGGAAAATTAGTAGATGAGCCTATTAAAGGACTTCCTGCGATTATTTCTAAAGGACAAGGTGGGCTCCTTGATATAAAATTGCATCCTAATTATGCCAAAAATGGCTGGATTTATTTTAGCTATTCATCACCATTAGCAGATGGAGAGACTGGGAAAGGTTCTAATACGGCGTTGATGCGTGCTAAATTAGTAGGTAATACCCTGACAGAACAAAAAGTAGTTTTCAAAGCAACACCAAATGTAACTACGACTCATCACTACGGTGGAAGAATTGCTTTTGATAGAGCAGGTTACTTATATTTGACAGTAGGTGAAAGAGGGCAACAAGACGAAGCTCAGAAACTTACGACTTTCCAAGGAAAAGTAGTTCGTTTAAATGATGATGGTTCTGTGCCTAAAGATAATCCATTTGTTGGGCAAGAGGGTGCTAGACCAGAAATCTATTCTTATGGACACAGAAATCCTCAAGGTTTTGTGATTAACCCAACGACGGGTGATTTGTGGGAACACGAACATGGCCCACAGGGAGGTGATGAAGTGAACATCTTAAAGAAAGGTGCTAACTATGGCTGGCCAGCAATTACCTTCGGTATTGGCTATGATAATTCAATTATCAGTCCAGATACTGCTCGTGCAGGAATGGAACAGCCTATTATTTATTATAGACCATCAATTGCACCTTGCGGAATGACTTTTGTTACAAGCAAGAAATTCCCTGATTGGAAGGGGAATTTACTGATTGGGTCATTAAAATTTAATTATATCAAGCGTTGTGTGATTAAAAATAACAAAGTGGTTAGTCAGGAAACTGTGTTTGAAAATATTGGTAGAGTAAGAGACATCAAAGAAGGTCCAGACGGAAATATTTATGTAGCGATTGAAAGTACAGGTTCAATTGTAAAAATTAGTCCTGCTAAATAATCGCTATCGGTCTTCGGTCATCAGCAATCGGTTTTTATAATTAAAAGCCGATTGCTGTTGGCTATTATTATCAATTCTGATAATCAAAAGCTGAATATAGATACATACCTGAAAACCAATTTTATATTTTGACTGCCGTATTCCGACAGCCGAAACCCCCTAAAGAAAAATGAAAATAATTATACTAATTGCTTCTATGTTGTTTCTGTCTCCTTTTTGGCGTCAAGAAGACGAACTCGCTGATAGTATTGCTCGTGGTAAAGATATATATATGAATAATTGCATTGTTTGCCATATGGGCAAAGGAGAAGGCGTTCCTAAGCTTAATCCACCTTTGGCAAATTCAGATTATTTATTGAAAACTCCTGAAAAAGGCATTAGAGCAATAAAATTTGGACTAAAAGATTCTATCCAAGTAAATGGAGTAAAGTATCAAGGCATGATGCCTGAACCTGGATTAGAGAATGAAGAAATTGCCGATGTGATGAATTATATTTTGAATTCATGGGGTAATAAATCGACAAAAATAATTGATGTAAAAACAGTAGAGGGAATCAAAAAATGATTCCCTCTTGTTTTTAGCTCTTGGTTTATTAGACAACTTTTCAAAAGTTGACAAATCTTTAACTGTTTAATCCATCTACTTCCTCTTAAAATAAGGCCAGCCTTTTTTAAAGCCCATTTCCACAATATTTATCTTCGACTTTCCTTGGTCTTCTGCATCGTAATAATGGATAGAAACAATATTTTTGCCTTTATCTCTTAATAAACCCACATGGCCAGGCCCTTGGAATTTACCTTCAGTTCGCATGATTACTGTGCCTCCGCCAGTATTTAAATCTTTACCAGTTTGGTCTAAAAATGGACCTAAAGGGTTTTTAGAACGCCCACAAACAATATAATATGTGCTGTTTAATCCTTTGCAGCATAAACCATTATTAACAAACAGGTAATAATATTCTCCTTCTTGAATCAGACAAGAGGCTTCCCAATCGGATTCTCTGCCACCAGCCACTTTTTTAATACTTTCTCCTGTTTTGATTTTCCCCGAAATAGAATCTATTTCTACCGCACCAATGCCACCGAAGAATGAACCATAGGTCATCCAAATTTTACCTTGCTTGTCTTTTAAAATACTTGGATCTATGGCATTGAAATCTTTCCGTTCTTTAGACGACACAACCATACCTAGGTCTGTCCACTTATATTTCGGAGAAGTTGGGTCAAGTGTTTCGTTGGTAGCTACCCCAATGGCTGACTGAGTAACACCGAAAGATGAACAAGAGTAATATAAATAGTATTTCCCATTCATATAAATACAATCTGGTGCCCAAAAATGTCCTTGGAATTTGGGTACATATTCCTTAATCCAAGTAGGGAAAGAATCCTTTTTATACACTGTTTGTGGTGATACTTTCCAATTAACTAAATCGGTTGAATAAGTGGCTTTAATGCCATTCCCAGTAGAAAAAAACCAATAACTATTGCCTTCCTTCAAGATAGTTGAAGGGTCATGAGATTCTATTTCTCCCTGTTGTGCATTAGTCGCCAAGTTAATTAATAGTGTGAATAAAGCTACTAAAAGATACTTAGTATTTTGAATCATAGCAATTGTTAGATTGAGGTTTAACCCGACAAGCTACGGAATAAAATAGCTCGTCGGGTTAGATTAATTGTTATTCAAAAACCCCCACAAAACCTCCGTTAGGTTTTAAAGAGATTTTGTATTGTCCATTTGCAGGAACATCAAATGATGATTCTTTTAACAAAACGGTTTCATCATCAGAGATTAATTGTCCTTTTTTATTTTTTAAGAAAGATAAATCAAGCGTTAATTCTTTGTTGATTCCTTCACCATTAATACCAGCGATGTACCATTTGTTACCTGATTTTCTAGCTACAACAAACAATTTGCCTGGAAATCCATCAATAAAACGTGTCTCTTCCCAAGTGCTTGGCAAAGTTTGTAAGAATTTTTGAGCAAACTCAGGCACGTGAGTCATTCCTTCTGGTGATTCAGCAAAATGTTGAATACCTGAAATAAACACGACAGACAGGGCTAATTCAAAAGCAGAAGTAGTTCTTCTTTTGATATTAGGCACTTTGTACAAATTCATCGGGGTAAAATCCATCGGGTCAAAAGCATTGCGAGTAAAAGGCAAAGTAGTGCAGTGTGCAGGCTGTTCGTCAGCCGCCGCTTGGTCGAACGTAACCATTTCAAACCCTTTCACTGCCTCGGCAGTCATTAAATTAGGATAAGTTCTGTGCCAGCCTCTTGGTAAAGTAGCACCATGAAAGTTGACTAATAATTTTACTTTTGCTGCATCTTCTAAAATATCTAAATAATATTTAATCATCGATTGTCCATCACCACCAAAGAAATCAATTTTTACTCCTGCAATGCCCATTTCCTTGATTTTGGTAAATTCTTTCATTCTACCTTCATGTGTCAGTAATAATCCTTTAGGATGATATTTCACTGTATTCCAATCGCCTGCGGAATTATACCAAAGTAATAATTTCACATTTTTTGTTTTGGCATAATCAGCTAACCATTTAGTCTTGTCATAACCAATTCTAGTGTCCCAATCGGCATCTATCAAACAATATTCCCAGTGCATTTTAGCAGCAAAGTCGATGTAATCTTTGGTAGTATCAAAATTGACAGATTCATCTTTCTTGATAATCCAACTCCAAGAAGCTTTGCCTGTTTGGATAAATGACGTATCCATTTTGATGGCAGGTTTGGCTAAGTCTGTTCCCAAGGTTGATTCTGTGATAGTCTTCAATGAACCTAATGCAATGATTCTCCAAGGTGAAAGCCAAGGCAAAGTAGATTGGGGATTCAACTCGCCCCCTGTAAATACTTCGGGTGCTTGAGGAAAACCGATTTTGTATTCATTATTAGGCGATTCAGCCCTTAGACGTGTAGCACAATAAGTGCCATCTAAACCAGCTTCGGTTAATAAAACCCAAGTACCATTCGTTTGAAAAAGGGCAGGATAGACCCAACCCGCTTTAATAGGTGAAATAATGCCCGCTAAGATATTTTTTTGATAAAATTCTTCATAAGAAGGATGGCAATGTTCCCAACCAGTTTGGGCGTCACTCATGGGTTGAAGCCAAGCTTTAGTAGCTTCTGGAAAATTAAATGAAGTAATTTCTTCACTGATTTTCTTGATATCGCTAGCGTTTTCAGGAAAGAAATACCTAAACGCTACACCATCGTTTGATACCTGAAAAATAATGTCAAGTTTTTTGCCTTGTGTATTTTTTAGTTTAAAAGCCTGACGGTTAGCTGTATAGGTAATGTCACGCTTTTTAGTAGTAAGGATACTATACTTATCTTTTACCAAAATAGGCTTGGTGGTTTCTAAAAGTGTAAGCCCTTTAGTGAAATCGCCATCTTCACGGATAAGTCCTAAGCGAGACGATTCTAGTACTTGCTTTCCTTGAAAGCTTACAGAATAGCTTGCTTGTTGATTTTTCAGTGAAAAATCAACAGTAATTTGATGATTCGGACTAAACATTTTCTGTGAAAAAGCACTACTTGCCAATAGTAAAAAAATAATTGTTTGAAATGATTTTAGGTTCATTGTAAGGAAAGATGTTTTATTAGGATAAAGAAAATTGAGAAATGGAATTTAAAAAAAATCGTCTTGTCGCATAGAATTAATTTTGGTAATTCATTAGACAAGACGACCTTAACAAAAAGCAAATATTATAGTAACTTTACTCTTAATACTGTAAATGAATTCGGAGCTAACGTCAAAGAGATTTTCTTCTTTGGATTAAGTGTGATAGTCTCTTCTACGGGACTTACGTTCGTAGCATTTTCAAATGTATTTAAAGCCTCTGGGTTATTATTTTTCAATACAATCAATTTAGCTTTTGCATCAAATTTTTTGATACCTTCAAGATTCACTTCACGAATTTGCTCTTTATCTGAGGTGTTTGCTACTTTCAAAATCACTTCGTTGGTAGCTTTATCTAAAATACCAGAAGCATACAAGTCTCCTTGTCCTGTTAGTGGCTTCCCATTTTCAGAAGTATTTAATACGTGTGTGCCTTTATTAGTAGAATACAATTTTTGTACATAATAATTTGGTGTACCATATGAACGAAGATTATCTACCCAAATCATGTCTGGTGTCCATTGCCAGCCTTCTGCGTGTGCAAAAAGTGGTGCATAAGATGCCATGTTTACTACTTGTGCATTACGTTCTAACCCTGTCATAAATGCTGCTTCTGATAAAGCACATTTCCAGTTATTTACATTTTTTACACTTACCGTTTTATCACTTTGAGCAGCATATTCACCTGCAAATACTTTTGAACCATTGCGGTCGTAAGAATCATAGCGACCAGCATTTTTCAAAAACCAATCTGGTGTACGATAATAATGCTCATCAATAATATCAGCATTCATCTCACGTAACTCTTTGTTCAAATAATCAAATCTATCGCCATTAGGGTCAGTTCCAGAACTGTTCACTAATTTAATCTTTGGATATTTTGCCTTGATGGCCTTTGTAAAAACTTTCAGACGTTCTACATATTGTGGCCCCCAGTTTTCATTACCAATTCCTAAGAATTTTAAATCAAAAGGTGCTGGATGACCCATGTCTGCACGTACTTTACCCCATCTAGTATTAGGCTCTGCATTGGCAAATTCAATCAAATCTAGGGCATCTTGCACATAGGAATCTAGTTCATTTACAGGTACAACTTCAGCGGTATTGAATTGACAAGCCATACCGCAGTTCAAGATAGGAAGTGGCTCTGCGCCGATGTCTTCGGCCAATTGAAAATATTCAAAGAAGCCTAAACCAAAAGTTTGGAAATAATCTGGTGCTGGGCGATGTGCAAATTCTAGGTTCCAACGGTTAATAATTAACTGACGTTCTTCAACAGGACCAAGTGTTTTTTTCCATTGATAACGGTTGGCTAAATCTATCCCTTCTACAATACAACCACCTGGGAAACGAATAAATCCAGGTTTCATATCTGCTAAAAGCTGAATCATATCAGCACGCATTCCGCCTGGTCTTTTCTTCCAAGTATCTTCAGGGAACAATGAAATCATGTCAAGGTCTATTTCACCATTTCCTTCAAACCAAATTCTGAACTTTCCTTTCGCTTCTGTTTCAGTGGCATTGAAACTGATGGCTTCTTTTTTCCACGAATGTCCGTTTCCGGTAGGATTGAGCGTTGTTTCACCGATAATACTACCTTTTGAATCAATTAACTCTAAGTGTAATTTTACCGATCCTGTTTGATGACGATACAGTACAGAAAAGTCATATCTCAGACCCTTTTTAATTCCCATTCCTTTGAAGCCCTCGTTAGTAATTCCTAGTTCTCCTTTAGAAATGTTATTGGCTTTTACACTGATATATCTTGGGTTAACAGTATTACCTTGGCGATTTTGAATGATGATATCACCTTCTTCCGCTTTTTTTCGTTCAATTTTCCAACCCATCCAAGGTTTAGCGAATTCAAAAGAACGGTTTTTAACTAATTCAGCATAGATACCACCATCGGCACCCATGTTAATGTCTTCAAAAAATACTCCCCACATTGTTGGCTGAATTGGCGCTACGGGTTGGGTGGCTTTAATATTAATAACGGGATTTTGTGCAAAAGACTCTGTCAGTAAAAAAAGACTTACTGCTAAAGAAAGGATTTTTTTCATGGATTTATTCATTATGTTTTTGTTACTAGTTTTGATTTTTCAATGGTTATCGGTTTTGTTTTATTTTACTACTTCAAAGGTATAAAGGTTTATACTTGCAGGTGCAATTTTTATAAGGTCTTTTTTCTGGATAAAGGCTTTTTTCACAAATACCTCCTCTTTTTTCCCAACTACATTTTTAGCATCTACTGAATTTCCTGCTAGTGAATAATGGATGACTTCGTTGGTAGTATTTACATTCGGTACTTTAATCGTAAGTTCTTGTTCCGTGAGGGTTGGGTTTATTACGGCTATCGAAATAAATTTACCGTCTTTACTCAGTGAGGCAAACATATCTAAAGGATAAGTATTACTTCCAGCATTTATTTTAGGTTGTTCGCCACCAATTGCCCATTTTGGTGCAGGTTGAGGTGAATTTCCATCTATTTCTACAGGAATATGGGCTATATGCGAGCCGTATAACTGATACAATAAACCTGTAGCATTATAAACCGCCGAAGTATCATTGAATGAAATACAAGAAGTACCGAAGGTAAAACCAACCATTTTAATTAAATCTGTATTTCGGAAGATTTCGTTCAATCCACGTGCATAACCTATGGTAACACCTAACGTAGGTTTGGGATGTACCCAGTTGGTATAATATGCCCATTCATCTAAATATACCTGTGCTTTTTTGTGTTGCAATGCAGGAATTCTTTTGGCATACTCTTCATAATGTTCGGCTTTGACTTTGATACGATTCGCTGGTCGTCTTGTCCAATCTTCTAGAGGTTCGTCTATAGTGATATATTTTCCAGTAGCTAAATCAAACCTTTCGGTGACAGAACAATAAAAATGTTCACTGACAAAATCAAGATAATCGTTGTTTTGTCTCAACATTCCACCAGTCCAATCTGCAGGCGAATCATATTCAGCAATGATTTTACCTGTTTCTTTTTTGGCACTTTCTGTGACAGTCATTTCATCGATTGAAGCCCCAGAAGCCACAATTTTAATGGATGAGTCAACGGCTTTCATCTTTTCGACAAACATTCTATGTTTGATAAGGTGACTTTTTAAATCTATATGTCCCAACTGCCACCAGCCGTAACTTTCGTTACCTACACACCAAAATTTTACATTAAAAGGCTTTATAAAACCATTTTTGACCCTGAGTTTACCCATTTCAGTATGTGAATCGCCATTCATATACTCTACCCACTGAGCGGCAGAGGAGGCATCTCCAAAACCTGTGTTGACGGTAAATGCTATTTCAACATCAATTAATTGAGCAAAACGAATGATTTCTTCAGAACCTACATCGTTGCTTTCTAATCCTTCCCATGCGTATTCGTATCTAGGAGGTCTTTTATCTGGGTCGCCTATACCATCTTTCCAGTCGTAACCAGAAATAAAGTTGCCTCCCCATCGATAAATGCCAGCATGCAAGCCTTTTAATAATTGAATTACGTCTTTTCTGAATCCTTGAACATTGTCTTCGGGCATTAACGAAACTGGTCCGATATTAAAACTTCCTTCGCCTTCTCCCGTTATTTCTATTCTTGCGTTTGGCGTACTTGTTTTGCTTATAAATGCTAAATCAAATTTTTGGTAATCTCCCGTTAGGTTATCTATTGATACTGTACTTCTTTGTTCGGGCTTATCTCCCCACACTAAGCTAATCTTTATTTTTACATTTGCTGTACCAGCTAAATAAATCCTTCCTACATATTTTTTATTGTGCTGTAGCCATAGTCCCGATTGAACAATTCCATTTATTTGACTATCACTGGTAATTACTTTTGGCGAATGCTTGCCTACAAAAGGATTAATAGAGTCCATTTTTACGGCATCAATTTTCCCTAATGGCATCCACTGATTCATGCGGTCTCGCTTATTGACAGGGGAAAGATTTTTAAGGGTATCGACTGGATAGAAAAATTTGCGGTCGTCTAACATTTCTGCCCATAGCCCATCATCTACCAAATCGCCTTCATCTACATTGCCCAAGTTTTCAATAAATTGACCAAAATGATATTTTGTAATTTCAGGTTTTTGTTGTTGAAGATTAATCGTGGCAATGATAGGAGGGAATGATGTGCTAACAGAAGATTTCTTGCCAGTAGCCTTTAACTCATTTTTGCTTTGGGCTAGCGTGTTGCCAGCCCAAAGTAAAAGCAGTATAAAATTTAACAATACGTTTTTCAATGATGGATGATTTTACGGATGATAAATTACTATTTAACTTGTGGTACACCTTCGCTAGTCATAACGATCCGTTTAATTGTTCCGTTTTTATGATAGTTTAGTTCATCTATACACACAGAACGGTGAAAACTGCCAGCATCAGGTACTAAAGCACCATTGTGATAAACAAAATAAGATTTACCCTTGAAGTCAATAATAGCATGGTGATTAGTATTACAATTTCCTGCGATTTCATTGATAGTTCCTTTAAAATCCCAAGGGCCATTGATGTTCTTACTCATCGCATAAACAGTTTTTTCAGGGAATTCAATAGAATATGATAAATAATACCATCCTTTACGTTTGTGTACCCAAGGCGCTTCTGTAAATTTAGTAGGCAGGTCTACTTTCATGATTGGACCATCTAGGTCAATCATATTATCTTTTAATTTGGCATAATAACAAATGGTATTTCCCCAGAAAAGATAAGCCTGTCCGTCGTCATCAATAAATACAGAAGGGTCTATGTCGTCCCAACTGATTTTTGTATCTGTCGTCATATCATTTGTAATAATGGCCGACCCTCTTGCATCTTTGAAAGGCCCTGTTGGGCTATCAGAAACGGCCACACCAATGGCTTTTCCATGAATGCTTCCATGTTCTACAGCTACATACCAGTAGTATTTATTCCCTTTTTTTATTACCTGCGAAGCCCAAGCATCACCTTTTGCCCAAGTGAAATTTTTTACATTAAGCGGGCTTGGATGTTCTTTCCAATTAACCATATCTGTAGATGAGTAACAAAGCCATTCGTTCATCACATACCGTTGTTCTCGTGTGGGAGCTTCATCA
Organism: Arcicella sp. GW458-12-2-14-TSB2; assembly: GCF_059423785.1. Lineage (NCBI taxonomy): Bacteria > Pseudomonadati > Bacteroidota > Cytophagia > Cytophagales > Flectobacillaceae > Arcicella > Arcicella sp. GW458-12-2-14-TSB2. The sequence continues at coordinate 27,101 of NZ_JBWKYN010000039.1, forward strand.
TGGCCAGTATATACGTACACTGTTCCATTATCAACTAGAGCGGCAGGGTCAGCAGTGAACTTGTCTTTAATAATAGGATTCCCCGAAGTCTTTACTTGTGCGTTTCCTGCAAATGCAAACATTAATTGGCCTGCAAATAATAGTTTTAAAAGGTTTTTACGATTCATGGATTATATTTATTTGTGTACAAAAAACACTATTTTTTCTTACCCCAAACACTGGTTCCTTTGTTATTCAAACCTGTAAAAAGAATAGTTTCTTTTTTATTTTCCCAGTCGCGACCTCGGTCTACATACACTTGGTCTGTAAAACCATTACTCCACTTTAATTCTAACCACGGAGCGGTATAAGTCCATTTACTCGCAACATCGTTATTGATAGTACCATTGGCATTGAGCGTTAAAGTGACAGCATATTGAAAGTCGGGTTGGTTTTGTTCTTTATCATATCCCGGTACTATTTTATACCCAAGTACAATCTGTTCCCAATCTCCCACCAAATCATTACTTGTGATAGTCGTTGTGAATTCTCCAGCATAACGTTCTGGTGATGCTACTGGCCAGCCATCTTTCGTCCAATATAACTTTCTATTGTGAAGAATCATAAAATTGGAGTCGTTCCCTGGGCGGCCTTGGTGACTAATATAAAACTGGCCATTGTTTTCAAATACAGCACAGTGTGAAACACCTTGCCAACCAGCATGCCCCATAAATTGGTAGGGAGCAATAATCATTGGTCCGTGGTCTTGATTAGTGTTTATATCTTTTCCGTCATAGTCATAGAAAGGGCCTTGTGGAGAATCTGCTTTGGCTACTCTTACATTGTATTTTGTTGCCAGCCAGTCGTAGGCAATGAATAAATAATATTTCTTTTGCTCTTTATTATAAATAATTTCTGGTCCTTCAATGTTGCCATTATAAACACCATTGGTAAAACCACGATTGGCAATTCGTTTTCCCTTATCACCAGGACTTAGTGCCAAGCCTGTAGTAGGGTCAAGTTGCAATATATAAATGCCATCCCAAGCAGAACCATAATACATCCAGTGTTTCCCTTGTTGGTCAATCAATACTGTAGGGTCAATAGCATTGGTTTGTATCGTATTATCATCTTTTGAAACTACTGTTAAGCCTTGTTCTTTCCAAGGACCAGTAGGAGAGGAGGAAGTGGCTAAACCAATAGCACTTAGCCGAGGCTTTGCCGATGAAAGTGAATAATATAGTCGGTATTCACTACCTACTTTAATGACATACGGAGCCCAAAGTGAATTAAAGGGTGTTCCACCAGCTTGTTTGATATAGTCTGAACCTTTGGTTGGAAGAGCATCAAAAACCCATCCGTAAAATTTCCATTCGATTAAATCTTTGGAAGAACGTATTTGAATACCGGGACGAATATCTGTGCCATAAGCTACATCGGTATTATAACAGTAATAAGTATCGCCGTCTTTGATGATAGAAGGGTCGTGAACATTATAACAGCCCCAGTTTAAATAATTGGATGCAGGAGCAATGTCGGCATAATTATCTTTGATAGAATTGATGTCAAATTTTGTGGTGGGCGTAGTAGGCAATGGTTGAACAACTGTTTCAGCCTTATCACCACCACAAGCTGACAACAATAGCATACTAACACTAAAATATATTGATTTCCTAAAGAGTAACATGTGTGGTATAGGTTGGGTTAATGGAAGTTATTTGAAATAATTCCCGCAAGTTTTTGAATACTTGCGGGAATAAAGAAGATACTAGTAGCTTAAATTTTGTTTAACACCAGGGTTGTTATCAATTTCATTCTGTGGAATTGGGAATACTTCACGACCAGTTTTGAATGTATTGAATTCTGGGTCTCTTGATTTTAACCAAGCTAATTTAGTAGCATCATTTAACCAACCCCAACGACGAATATCATCAAAGCGGTGACCTTCTAAACAAAATTCTAATAAGCGTTCATGACCAATTTGCTCACGCATTTGTGCTTGCGTCATATTCGGTTTTACAGTAGCTAAATTTGGCAAACCAACACGACTTCTTACTTTTTGGATGAATGGATACGCTGCTGCTGTTTGTCCAGTTTCGTTTAAACATTCAGCATACATCATTAATACATCAGCATAACGCATCAATCTTTCGTTAATACCCGAACGCCAGTCAAATTCATCGGCTTTGGTATCATCATTTTCGTATTTACGGCAGTACAGTGAATTTAAAGCACCAGCATTTCCTGCATATCTTACCGCAAACTCAACTCCATAAACCATAAAACCTGGCTTATTGTAAAACATGGTAGCTACTAAACGAGGGTCATCTTTACCATCAGCAGTTTTCTCTTCTAAGAACTCATTAAATACTGAACGAGTTGGTTGCACGTCAGTCCAGCCCAAGCCATTCGCACCGTAAGTAATCGCTCTAGCTGAGACTCTACCCCATGAAGCAATAGGTTCACCACCCCAGTTAAGGTCTGTACCACCAGCCGTACGTTCAAATTGAACTTCAAAAAGAGATTCTTTATTATTCTCGTTAGCCTCTGTAAAGTTATCACGATAGTTTGGTACTAAATCATAAATGCCTAAATCAATCACTGCTTTGAATTGAGCCGCAGCTTCAGTGTATTTATGATTTGTCAAATAAGCTTTTCCTAAATAAGCCATAGCCGCTCCCTTAGTCGCACGACCAAGGTCTGTACCTGCATAAGTAGTTGGCAACATATCAGCAGCTTTCTTAAAATCCTCCATTACTTGTGTCCATCCTTCTGCCTCTGTTGATTGTTTTACAAAAAAGTCTTTTGTCGATTGTACAGAATTAGTAGGTAACATTACACTCCCAAACATATTCACTAAATGATAAAAGTATAAGCCACGCAAGAAGTACGCTTCACCCAAGATGCGTTTTTTAAGGTTGGCATCCATTGTAATGGCTGGCACATAATCTAGCACTTGATTAGCCTTTGAAACACCTTCGTAATAGGCACCAAAAGCCCAGCCATAGATGGCAGTATTACCAGCATTTAACGCAAATTTTCCAGAGTTATACATTTGGTCCCAAGGACTGTTACTCATCACATCATCACCACGGTTATCAAGTAATAATGGTGTCGAACGCATATAGCTTCCATCAATGGCTAAACTCAAGTATACTGAATTGATGCCTTTTAATGCATCCTCTTGGGTCTTCCAAAAAGTAGAAGATGTTTGAGCGTTTGGATTAACCTGATTTAATTTATCTTCGCATGAAGTAGCTATCAATAAGGTCGCTGAAAGCGCAATGATAGCTTTTTTGTTAAATATTTTCATTGTAATAAATTCGTTTGAGTGAAACTAAAAACCAACTTGTAAACCCAATAAAATAGCTCGTGGGTTAGGGTATGAACCATTGTAATAACCTCTGCTAAATAGTCCATCACTTTCACCCATGAAATCAGGGTCAAAACTCTTGAATCCAGAAATTAAGAAAACGTTTTGTCCTGAAACATAGAGTCTTACTTTGCTTACTTTCAATTTATTTACAATAGATGAAGGCAAAGTATATCCTATCTGAGCGTTCTGTAATCTTACATAAGTACCATTTTCAACGAATCTATCTGAATCTCTACCATTTGAATTAGGGTCACCAATGATTGGTCTTGGCACATTCGTATTTGTGTTTTTGGGCGTCCAATAATTTAATGCATCCGTCGAACCATTGCTATATTGCAAGCCCATTAAATCACGGTACATTCCATTATAAATTTTATTGCCTCCGCTTCCTTGGAAGAAGCAAGAAAAGTCAAAGTTTTTATAGGCAGCATTGAAATTCGCACCGAAATAGAAAGTCGGAATGGTATTTCCTAAGTAAGTACGGTCGTCTGAAGTAATTACGCCATCACCATTCAAATCTTTGAATTTTATATCACCAGGAGCCGCATTAGTTTGTGTAGCGTGGTTTTTTACATCGTCAGCATTTTGGAAAATTCCTTCTGAAACATATCCAAAAATTTGCCCAATTGGTTGCCCAACCTCAGTTTTACTAGCTGCTCCGTAAATAGGGTTATTAGTACCACCTAGTGCTAACACTTTATTTGAAAGCGTATGGAAGTTGGCAGAAACAGTATATTTAAAATCACCAGTTTGTTTACGATATCCAGCCGTGAATTCAATACCCGCGTTACTCAATGAAGCTGCATTTGTCAAAATAGAACCATTAGTAGCACCTACAGATGTTGGAATTGGAATGTTGGCTAATACATCATAAGAGCGGTTATCAAAATATTCAACAGAGAAAGAAATACGGTCTTTTAAGAAACCAAATTCCATTGCAACATTGCTAGTACGTTTGCTTTCCCATCTGATTGAAGGGTCAACTACCTGTGTTCTGGTAGCACCTGCAGCTAATACTCCACCAAAAACATACCCAGTATTAGTATTGATATAAGTATCCGTCAAGTAATCTCCTACGTTTTGATTTCCTAATGCACCGTAACCACCTCTTATTTTAAACGAATTCATAAAATCAGGTAACTCAATATCATTATGAACATTCCAAGCTACACCTACAGAGGCAAAGTTTCCATAACGATTTTCTGGTCTGAATTTAGAAGAACCATCACGACGATAATTTACTGTTAATAAGTATTTATCAGCATAATTATAGTTTATTCTACCTAAAATAGAGCTTAATGATGAGTTTGCATCCCATCCTGTTACGCTTTTCCCATTCGCGGTATTAACAGCAGTATTCATGTTTAACACATAAGGTTCTGTTAAGCCTTTTGCACTAGCCTCTGTTCTTGAATAAGTACTTTGCTGAAAAGTATAACCTGCTAATGCTTCAATTCTATGCTTGCCAACTTCAATACTATAATTAAGTGTATTCTCAGCTAAAGTTGTAAGGTTACTTTCTCTTTTTTCGTATAAATAAGCATTAGGCGTTAGGTAATAAAAGCCTAAATCATATTTTGGTTCAAAATATAAATATCTTGTATCAATACGGTCGGCACTTAATTGAAGCTTGTATTTTAAGTTTTTCAACAATTCTAACTCTCCGAAAACAGAACCTAAGAATCTGTTACGCGTATCAGTACCTTTTAGCAAAGAGTTCATTCCGATTACGTTTAGCGTAATGGCTCTTTGTGTGTTTTTATCTGCACCACCGAAACCTCCTAAACGATTTGGGTCGTATACAGACATGGTAGGAATGGCAGTTAACAAACTCGTTACTGCTCCACCAAAAACAGCGTGTTCACGCGTGTTTTCAGCGCCAATCTTCTCAGAATTTGTATAAGCAATTTTTGCCCCGAAAGAGAAAATACCTTTTTTGCCAGAAATGTTACCGTTGAAGGTATAACGTTTGTAGTTCTGCGGTCCAGTTACGGTAGAACTATTGTTAAAGAAACCTAGTGAAGCACTTGCTTTGATTGTTTCAGAACCACCCGACAGGCTCAAATTATGGTCTTGGATATAACCAGTTTTCAAACCTTCTTTTTGCCAGTTTGTATTTACATTGCTGATATAAGCTGGATTAGTAGGGTCGTTTGCAGGAGCAATAGTTAAACCTGCATTTAACTCAGCAGCACTCACAACATTTTGATAACCCACTCTATCCATTACAGAGATGGTTTTAGCAATATTCTGTACGCCAGCATAGGCGTTATAATCTACTCTTAATGGACCTGCTTTCCCTTTCTTAGTCGTAATGATTACTACACCATTCATCCCTCTTGAACCATAGATAGCACCAGCAGAAGCATCTTTCAACACAGAGATTGATTCAATATCATTAGTCGAAAAGTCAAAAGGACTATCCACTAACACACCATCAATTACAAATAATGGGTTATTATTAGTCAATGAACCAATACCACGAATTTTGATATTTACAAAACCGCCTGGCTCACCCGAGCTTTGTACTGTTACCCCTGGAACTTGTCCTTGTAAAAGTTTTGCTACATCATAAGATGCTGTTTTCTTAGCATCTTCAATTTTTACAATCCCTACTGAACCAGTTAAATCTTTTGCTTTTTGAGTACCATAACCCACCACAACAACTTCATCAAGCGCTTTTACGTCAGATGATAAACTGATATTGATTAGTTTACGACCAGCCACTGAAATTTCTTTTGAAACATAACCAATAGAACTAAAAACTAGCACAGTAGATTCATTGTCAACTTCAATTGAAAATTCACCTAAAGCATTTGTCACAGTTCCTCTGTTTGTACCTTTAATTAAAACGCTTGCCCCCGGAATACCTTCTGAATTGTCACTACTAGTTACTTTGCCTTTTATTGGGAAGCCTGCAACCTTAATTGATTGAACGGATTCTCCTCCTAAAAAACTGGTTTTCTTATCGTTAGAAGCAATTACATGTATATGTTTTTTTACTTGTTTAAATTCTAAATTCACTTCTTTTGATAGAAAAGCAAGGATTTCCGTTAACGAACGATTTTCCATACTCATCGTTATACGCATTTTGTCGTTCAAAAAAGCATCGTTATACGTAAATTTGTAAGCTGTCTTCTTTTCTATCTCTTTAAAAACTTGTAAAATGTTCATTTTATCGACTCTTAGAGTCAATCTGGTTTCATCAAAGCTATTTGCTTGAGCGTGAATAGACCCGATAACGTTCAAAAGCAGCAAAAAAATTGCGACAAAAAGATATTTTGAACGTCGTATACTTGGTAGTAAATGAATTTTCATAAATTTGTTATTGTATTTTGAATACTAAATACTTTTAATCCTTATCCTCCAAACGCCAATTTTTAGGATATTTTTTGAAAGGTTTTTATTTTGTATAGTGGTTGTGGGTCTATTTTTTTGCAGAAAACAGTCTTCACAACCTTATACAATTCAAACCCTTAGCTAGTGTTGTCAGAATTTTTTACATTCATCATAATTAGATGGGTTTTGTTTAGTTAATAATTGAATGGTAATGTATGATAGCGTGGTTAAGTAATTCAATTGTGAATGAGGATTGTTTTTCCTGCGATTTCATATTTGAAACCCGAAGTGAACGAGATACCCTGCATGACGTTTTCTAAACTTTCTTGTTGAAATTCGCCACTGTAGTGCCCTTTTAGCTCAACATTGGGCAGAACGATAATGTTTACACCGTACCATATCTCTAATTTTGCAAATACATCGGTAAAGTTATCCCCGTCAAACATTAACACGCCATTTTTCCAGCTTGTAGCTTTTTTGAGGTCTACTTTATCTTTGTGTATGACTGAAGAATTATCCAGTGTTCCCATTTCGTTAGGAGTAAGATATTGGGCATTTCCAGATATTTTTTCTTCCATTTTTACCTTTCCTGTTACTACCGCCACTTGTACTATTTTTTCATTAGCGTATGCTCGTACATTGAAAGATGTTCCTAATACTTGGGTTTTTACCTTTCCAGTTTCTACTATAAATGGCTTCTTTTTATTTTTTACCACCTCGAAAAAACCTTCTCCAACCAATTCAACTATCCTATTAGTCTTGCTGAAAGCCACAGGATAATTGATGCTACTTCCTGCATTTAAATGAACGATACTGCCATCTGGTAGAATTACTTTAGTCCTTTGTCCTTTATAAGTAGTGGCTACTTCTACTTTATTGCCTGAACGAGTAATCGTGAAAGGAGCGGGCTGGTCGTTGTCTGACCAATAAATACTGCCAATAAAAGCCATAATTACCGAAGCCGCTGCTGAAAAACCGAACAAGATTTTACGGAATTTCACTTTTTTGATTGCTCTTCTTTCTGCTTCTTCTTTATCTAGCTTGAAGGCCTTGATTCGCTCAAACATTTTATTTTTATCTGCCTCTTCAAGGTGAAACTCATTTTTGTATTGTAAAGAGTTTACAAATTGCTTGGCAAGCAATAAATCACTTTTTCTATCAGGATTTGCTTCTGCCCATTTTTGCCAATATTCATTAAGTTGGTCATTGGGCTGCCTAACCCAATTCACAAATGCGGGGTCTTGAAGTAAATCTTTTATGCGTTCAGTGTTGGAGTACATATATGTAGGTTTTCAATTAATAAAGACAAATTGTGTTAGGATGACCATAGTAAAATCAATAAAAAATAAATTTATAGTGAATAAATTGAATAATTCATTGAAAATTAGCGGGTTAACTTTAATAATATTTTTAATTATTTGATGAT
>NZ_JBWKYN010000040.1:0-35031 GCF_059423785.1 Arcicella sp. GW458-12-2-14-TSB2
TAAAAAACGTATACTTTTGCAATCCTGAGAAAAACAGGTTAAATAATGGCTCTATAAGTCTCTTATAATCAGTATTTTATTTTTTAAATTAGTATTTAATTGTAATCAAATTCATATAATATGTACTGGACACTTGAATTAGCATCCTATCTAGAAGATGCTCCATGGCCTGCCACGAAAGATGAACTAATCGATTTCGCCATCCGTACTGGATCGCCACTTGAAGTAGTTGAAAATTTGCAAGAATTGGAAGACGACGGTCAACCTTACGAAAGCATCGAAGAAATCTGGCCAGATTATCCTACTAAAGATGATTTCTTCTTTAACGAAGATGAATATTAAAATTGGATAATAGAAAGTAATCACGAAGTGCCACCTGTTGAGGGTGGCACTTTTTTTGTTAATATTATAGATTGCTTTAAGCAATCAGCTATGAGATGTGAGCTGTTTACATTCCTAGCGTTAATAACAAAAAGCTTATTTCTCACAGCTCTAAATTAAACTACTTACATGAAAAATAACATCAGGATTAATATTATTAGTCAGTTCAATCAGGAGGATAAAGCCATCATTGTACCGATTTTGCAGACTAATGAGCCTACGAGTGAGCTAGAAAAAATAGCCCAAAATTATGGGATAGATGCCCTTTTGCTTAAACAAGACTTTAAGGCAGATTTCAAAGAAATTCATGTAGTGTATTCTGCTCAGCACCAGAAAGTAATATTGTTGGGTTTAGGGAAAAATCCCAACGCTGCTGATATTATTCGTGCATTCAGGAAACTGATTCACGAACAAAAAACAAAGTTACCCAACAGCGTGTGTATTGATGCCAGAACATTGCCCGAAGCATGGGTTGAATACCTTGTGAATGGCTGCATATTGGGTACTTATGATGTTGGCTTATATAAAACGGATGATAAAGCCAATATTCCACTATTGGGAAATGAGGGAACATTGAATATCATCAGCGAATCGAAAAACTTAGAAGCCTTCATTCAAAAAGGGAAAGCAATCGCCGAAACGCAAATGCAGATGTTTGACTTGATGAATGCCCCTGCTAATAAAAAAATACCACATACTTTAGCGAAATGGGCGCTAGCATCTGGCGAAAAATATAATTATTCAGTAAAGGTGCTTGAAAAACAGCAGTTGAATACCCAGAAACTCAATGCGCTTTTGGCGGTAGGACAAGGTAGCGAACACCCCCCGATGTTGATTACCATGGAATATCGTTCGCCCAAAGCTACCCAAACCGTAGGTTTAGTAGGCAAGGGAGTTACTTTTGATACTGGTGGAATATCCATAAAATCGTCGACTAATATGCACTTGATGAAGTCGGATATGGGAGGCGCCGCTGCTGTTTTTGGTGCGATAGAATTAGCCGCCAAGCTTGAATTACCCGTACATTTAATAGGCATAATCCCTGCTTGCGAAAATGCGGTAGATGGCAAATCGTTCAAACCAAGTGATATAATAAATTCTTATTCAGGAAAAACGATTGAAGTAATTGATACTGATGCGGAAGGAAGATTGATTCTGGCAGACGGATTAAGTTACCTAACCAAGAACTTCAAGGTGGATACTATCATAGATTTAGCTACACTGACAGGTAGTTGCGTAGCTACGCTAGGCTATCATGCTGCGGGTATGTTTACGAGCAATGATGAATTAGCTGATGCGTTGAATCAATCTGCTACTGAGACGGGAGAACGCCTATGGCGTTTGCCTTTGTGGGATGTCTACAAAGAAGATATTACTTCGGATATTGCAGATGTGCGCAATTATTCGGGTAAACCAATGGCGGGAGCTATCTCTGCGGCAAAATTCTTAGAAGTATTTACTGATAATCATCCAAAGTGGGCTCATTTAGATATTGCCGGAACAGCTTTTGGTGACACGGAATTTGCCCCGCAAAGAACTGGAACGGCCTTTGGTGTAAGGCTATTAGTCGATTTTTTAAGTAAAATATAGTTAGTACTTTCTTGGCTTAATCCGTTGATTTTATTAATTTTAATTAATTGCAAAATCTATTTAATCCTGATAAACTATGTCATCAACGCTTTCTTTTCTTTGTATTTCTACTTATTTTAAAGGGAATGAGTTTTTGCGAGCTTGTAAACAAGCTGGAAACAAGGTGTATTTATTGACGAATAAAAAGCTAGAACATAAACCTTGGGTTCGAGAATTTATTGATGAAATATTTTACGTTGAAGAAAAAGCGGATGGTTCTATTGATATGAACGAGGTAATTTTAGGTTTAGCCTATATGATGCGTTCAAGAAAGGTAGATAGGATTGTGGCTTTAGATGATTTTGATGTAGAGAAGGCTGCCCATTTACGAGAACATTTCCGAATTCCGGGTATGGGACAAACTACTAGCCGACATTTTAGGGATAAATTAGCTATGCGGATGAAAGCTAAGGAAGCTGGGATAAAAGTACCTATGTTTTCAAGCTTGTTTAATGATAATGATATTTTTGAATTTACACAGAAAGTTACCTATCCTTGTGTCATAAAACCTCGTTCAGAAGCCTCTGCTACAGGTATCAGAAAAGTATATAATTCCGAACAGTTGTGGGAGGTAGTTCATTATTTGGGCGACCGTCGCCATGAATATTTGGTTGAACAATTCAAGCCTGGTGATGTATTCCATGTGGATTCAATTTCTTTAAAAGGCGAATTTGTATTTACACGTTCAAGCCAATACTTATCCACACCAATGGAAGTGGCACACGGTGGAGGTATTTTTCGTTCAGTTACTGTACCTATTGGTTCTGAGTTAGACCTTGCCCTGCAAGAAGCTAATGCGCAAGTAATGAAAGCCTTTGGGATGAATTATTCTGCCACTCATTCCGAATTTATCAAAGACCATGAAACGGGTGAGATTATCTTTTTAGAAACAGCGTCAAGAGTAGGAGGGGCTAACCTTGCTGAAATGGTCGAAGCCTCATCGGGGATTAATCTATGGCGAGAATGGGCAAATATTGAAACGTCTGTAGCCAAAAAAGAAGAGTATACGTTGCCACCTGTTGAAAATAACTATTCAGGCATTATTATTTCTTTAACTAGACAACAATATCCCAATTTAGCAGGGTTTGATGCGCCAGAGATTTATTGGAGAATGAACGAAGAATATCATATCGGTATGATTGTAAAATCTGAAAGCCGTGAAAGAGTCATTGAAATTTTAGACGATTATGCACAGCGTATTTATCAAAATTTTCACGCTTCGGCTCCTGTTCCAGATAGACCAACACATTAAAAAATAACCTCTTCTCTGAGTAAGACTATTAAATAAAACTTCTTAAAATCACTAGTGATTTTAAGAAGTTTTATTTGCGTTTGCTCTGATATAAATGCACTGGAATTTTATTATCGCTTTCCTCGCTGATGGTAAAAAAGCTTGAGCCATCGTAGCTAAAACTAATGCCTTCTCCCTGTGGTTCCGCTGTATAGGGTAACAAACTAGCCGCACGCTTTAAGGCTGACGGAATGCTTTCATTGGTTTGTCGTCGCCAGTGAAATACTTGTAGATAGTTCTTGATAAGTATTTCTTGATTATCGGCAGAAATACTCCCATCTGTAATATAAAATCCTTGATTGTTGGCTACTGAAAATGAAACCTCTTCTACATATTCGGCCGTAATTGTTTGCGAAAAAGACTGGGGATAAGGAATCCGATAAAGGCGTTGGTTTTTTTCTCTTTTGCTTAAAATATAAATATCCTTCGTTGCTTGGTCGATTAACATACACTCAGCATCTTTTGCACCATCAGGATATTTAAACGTAATTTTTTGAACGTTAGTCAATGTGTTAACAGTTGGCGTATTGGTTGCAATAGTTGGTTCGGCTACTTTATAAATAGCATATTCGTCATATTGAGCATTGTTATCACCAATCTCGCCAATGTACAAATACGAACCTTCTGGAAAAGTAGCGCTCGAAATAGCCTCCCAGTCCCTATTTGTAGCACCTTGTAAATAAAACTCGTACAAGCCTTTGCCTGCTTTATCCATCAAAAAAATGCGATTGCTATCACCACTATCATTGTGAGTCCAGAGGTATCCTTTATTTGTCTGACTTGCTATTAAACCTGAGGCTTCGTCGATAGCCTTATTTTCGATAAGTCCTATATCTGTCGGGTTATCAAAATTGTCACTAATCGTAATCGGGGTAGGTTTTTCTTTACATGCCACTAATGATAATAGCAATAAGAAAATAAGCTTATTCATTTTCCTTTAAAGAAGGCTTTTCTTCTTCCTCCACTTTAGGGGTTACTTTTACTTTCTTAATCCTACGAGTATCTACGGAAGAAATTCTGAATTTATATTTGTCATACTCCACCTCTTCTCCAGCATGAGGCAAACGAGTAAACAACTCAATCAAAAGACCCGCCAATGATTCACTATCGCCTCGGGCCTTATCAAAATAATCATTATCTACACTTAGTGCACGACATACATCATTCAGAGAAACTTTGCCTTCAAATTCAAAAGAGCCATCATTTAATTTTACATAGCCCAAATCTTCTACATCCGACTCATCATGAATATCACCTACTATCTCCTCGATAATATCCTCCATTGTCACAATGCCCTCTGTTTCGCCATATTCGTTTACTACCACGGCCATGTGCACTCTTTTTTCTTGAAAATCGTACAATAAGTCGTCAATCTTTTTACTTTCTGGAATGAAAAAAGTTTGATGTAGTAAATCTTGCCATTTGAAATGCTCGTCTTTTTCCAGATGTGGCAAAAGGTCTTTGATATATAAAATACCCTCTATTTTATCAACAGTTTCTTTATAAACGGGCACACGCGAATAACCAGATTTGTTGATTTTATCCATCAATTCATGGAAATCAAAAGCAATATCAAAGGCCGTAATATCTCTTCTCGAACGCATTACGCTTTTCGCTGACGTACTTCCAAAATTTACAATGCCTTTTAAAAGGTCTTTTTCTTGTTCTGATGTGTCTTTACCCGTTGTAATCTCTAGGGCATGGTTTAGCTCGTCGGCAGTGATGGTATAGCCCTTGCGCTCCACTCTTTTTTCAATGATATTACTGATACCCAGTAATAACGAAGATAAAGGTTGAAAAATAACAGTAGCAATTTCTAATAAAGGAGCCGTTATTTTAGCAAAGCGGAGGTTGTTTTGTTGGGCCCAAACTTTCGGTATTAGTTCACCAAAAAAAGTAATGATAAAAGTCACCCCTACCAAAAGAACTAAGGTAGCTACTAAGCCCTCCTTTTCTTTTTCGCCTACTACTTGTTCGGTTACATAAGTAGCAATGGTGATAAAAGTAATGTTTACTAGATTGATGGAGATTAATAAAGTAGCTAGTAGTAGCTGTGGTTTGTCTAGTAATTTAGAGATTTTTCTTTCTGTACCACTATCACTTTCACGGCAAGCAGCACGTTCGTCGGCAGATAATGAAAAGAATGCGACTTCAGAGCCAGCCAACAAGGCTGATAATATTAATAAGCCTAATAGAATCAACGCATTGATTCCATAAACGCTGTAAGATGAGGTGCTTTCAATTTGGGCTAAAAGCACCAAAATCGGGTGAGGTTCGTCGGATAATCGGGTTTCCAAAATATAATGGGTTTTAGTGCTTTAGTGATTAATTGGTAATGATTGGTAATTAATTGTTTTGATATTTTTGTCTGATAGTTCTGAAAGCAAACATACTAATTACCAATCTTCAATCACTAACTAACTTATAATTTAAAATGGTAAATCATCACTATCGTCACTACCAGTATTGCTACTGAATTCAGGAGTCGGAGCAGGCGTTCTTTCGGGAGCAGGGCGTGATTGTTGCGCAGGTACTGCTTGAGCACTTTCAGAGCCTCCCTCACTACTTCTGCCACCTACCAAAGTCATAGAAGTTCCTCTAATCTTAGTTGTTTTTCTTACGATATTATCTTTGTCAGTATATTCTTCAGTACGAATTTTACCTTCAACATATACAGAATCTCCCTTGTGGAGGTATTGCTCTGCAATGTTGGCTAAATTATCCCAAAGTTCTATTCTATGCCATTCAGTTTGTTCAACTCTCTGTCCATCTCTATTATTATAAGCTTCAGAAGTTGCTATACTAAAAGTTGTTACTTTAGAACCACTAGGGAGTGATCTTACTTCTGGGTCAGCACCCAATCGTCCTAGCAGAATTACTTTGTTTACGCCAGCCATTTTTTAATTGTTTTTAAAAGTTTGAGAACCTATGTGAATTTAATGAAAAACAGTTCAAGTTACAAATTTGTCGATAGGAACTGATATTATATTTTATCGTTAAATATCTACAAAAAGTTCAAATTGAGCACCTATTTTCTATTAAAATACAAACTCTTTTAGGTAATTATTGACCAAGGTTGATTTTGGTAAATCGTCTACTTCATTGAGGCTGTACCATTCAAGTTCTTGAGGCAAATCTACAAGAAAATTTTCTTGTACTTCTAGATGCCAAAATTTCGTTTGTATGCGTTGATGAGTAAGTATATGAGTGTATGTGATTGATTCTCTTTTGATTAATGATTTTTTCATCAGGTCAGTCAAGAATACATCTTCATTAGCAAGATACAATAAATCTTGAATATTTTCTTCACATTCCTTTAGATAAAAATCATACATTCCTTCCCAAACATCTCTTCCTTTTCGTTTACGCATGGCAAAATTACCATTTTGTTCAATGATAAAGTAATTAAAAAAACGTTCTTTTACTTTTATCTTTTTAGATTTTACAGGAAGTACCGCCACACGGCCAGTAGCATAAGCAATACATTCCATCGAAAGTGGGCAAAACATACAATTGGGCAAAGCAGGCGTACATTGTAATGCTCCGAACTCCATAATGGCTTGATTGTGCATAGCCGAATTATCATCAGGCAATACACTTTCGGCTAATTGGGTAAATACTTTTTTGGCATCCTTGCCCGAAATATCGGTTGTTTCACCAAATACCCTTGCAAGTACTCTATACACATTGCCATCCAGCACAGCTACTTTTTCGCCTGAGGAAAAAGAGGCAATAGCAGCGGCAGTGTAAGTACCAATTCCTTTTAATTTTAATAATTCTGAATACTTTTTTGGAAATATACCGTTATAATCTTCAACAACCATCTTGGCTGTTTTGTGCAGATTCCTTGCCCTTGAATAGTACCCCAAACCCTGCCAAAGCCTTAATACTTCGTTTTCTTCGGCATTGGCTAAGTCTTGAATAGTTGGGAAGGCATTGACAAATTTATAGTAGTAAGGCAAGCCTTGTGCTACCCTAGTTTGTTGAAGAATAATTTCAGATAACCAGATGTAATACGGGTTTTGGGTGTTTCGCCAAGGTAAATCTCGTTTGTGTTGAAGATACCAATTCGTAATTTTTTTTGAGAAAAAATCGTTTTTCAAAGGATGAGTAGTTTGTTTGTTCGCAAATAGACTTTTGTACTAAAAATGACTGAATTTATTGTTTTTCCAAGAAATTAATCTAAAAATTGATATTCGAGAACGGATTTAAGTTTTGGCAATCGGCTAACAATTAAGCAATTACGAAAAAAAAGTTCGGATAATATTTTTTTGTTTCTTTCATAATTCAAACCAAAGCCGTACCTTTGTGACCCTTAATAATCAAGGGGTTACGAAAGTAATGATTTCATCACTAAAATCAAGGTGAACTCTACCGTTATTTTCAATGCTGAAACGCAACCAATCATTATTTGTTTAACATATTTTTTATTAATCCTAAAATTTTCAATAAAGTGACTAAAGCAGACGTAATCGCAGAAATTTCAGACAAGACTGGTATCGACAAAGCAGATGTATCAAGTGCAATTGAGTCTTTCTTTTCGGTAGTAAAAGACAACCTTTCAAATGGTGAACCAATTTATGTAAGAGGTTTCGGAAGTTTTGTAAACAAGAAAAGAGCACACAAAATCGCTCGTAACATCTCTAAGAATACTTCAATCGAGATTCCAGAACACTTTATTCCTAGTTTCAAACCTGCAAAAACTTTTGTAGAACAGGTTAAGTCAAACGCAAAATAGATTAAGTTTAGTTGTCTGTTCAAATTCTTTGTTATCCGTGTGAAACACTTTAACAGTAATTGGGGTTTTTAAAATTTACCTTAACAGATAAATTAATAGCTTAAAAACTAAAAAAATCATGCAAAAGCCTTTTATCATTATCATCGTTATTGCCTTCGGATTGGTTGGAGGTTTATACAGTTTACCCAAAGTAGTTGTGAACGATGAGAAGAGAAAGTTGGAGCAAACTTCGGAAGAAACCCCTGCGCCAACTGCCAATCGAGATAAAATGGCAGCATCTAAAACGCAAGAAAGTGCCGAAAGCCATGGTGCTACATTGAGTGTTGAACAGCAACGTGTGATTGCGCAATTGAAGGGGAGTTATTTGAATGGTAGCACAGCGAAAGTAAAAATGAAGGCGGCAGACGAATTGATTGCCAAATTTGTAGAATATACTCGCTTTGACAGTGCCGCTTATTATGCTGAGGAAGTAGCCAACAAAATCGAACCCTCAGAAACGAATTTGATGAAAGCAGGTAATTTGTATTACGAAGCATTTACCTACTCGCTTCAAGCAGAAAAGACTACAGTGTTAGGGGAAAAGGCCAGAGAAATTTTTAGTAAAGTTTTGGCAAAAAATCCTGAAAACTTGTTGGCTAAAACCAACATGGCAATGACTTACGTATCTACTTCGACCCCCATGCAGGGTATTACGATGTTGAGAGAAGTAATTGCAAAGGAACCAGATTATGAACCAGCTTTGTTCAGTTTAGGCATACTTTCTATTCGTTCAAATCAGTTTGGAAAAGCAGTTGAACGCTTTAAACAAATTTTGAAGAATAACCCGTCTAATTCAAAGGCAGCTTTGAATTTGGGATATTGCTTAGCTGAGTTAGACAGAAAAGAAGAGGCTAAAGCTATTCTAGAAAAAGTACTTGCGAATAGTACTGATTCACAAGAAAAAGCAGCAGCTAATGAAATTTTGTCAAAATTAAAGTAATATTGCACTTTGAATATTACTTTTCGAGCTTCTTTAGCATCAGAAATACAAAAACATTAAACATATTTTTAACATTTAAAACCTTTTAGAATCATGCCTTGCGGAAAAAAAAGAAAGAGACATAAGATCTCAACGCACAAAAGAAAGAAGCGTCTTAGAAAAAGTAGACATAAGAAGAAGTAGTTAAGGCATAAGGAAACGGGCAAAGTAAATATTTATTACCAGTCTTTTCCTTTCGCCTTAGTACCCAAAAAACAGGCAGAGTCTCCTATGTGGAATTTGCCTGTTTTTGTTGTTTTTGTGAGATTGATTGCTTGAAAGAAAAGTTTAATTACATAAAGGTTTCATTGTCAGTTTTTTATGTAATTTTCGGTCATGACATTTTGGGGATATGTAGTGATTTTAAAAAAATACTAAGTATTAATTACTAATGCTTTTTGTTTTCTATTTAGTGTTTAATCAGGCTATTTAATAAAGTCATTTGCTTAACCAAGATAAGTCACCTTCATTAAAGTCAATTTAAAAATATTAAATTTCAGACTAATTTTAATTAATAATTATCACTTTTCTGTCGTGATAATTCTCCTAATAAAAAATCGATTTTTCCTTTTTTTCTAGGCTCGCACATATCTGGAATTTTCTAAATTTTTAAAGACTTAACGCAAGCATACTCACTACTACGACGTCCTTCATATCTCTTTCATTTCTAAATGCTTTAATCACCTGTGAGTAATGAATTAATTATCAATTCGACTCCCAAAGGTGACCGCATTGCTTTGTTGCAAGACAAGCGTATTGTGGAATACCACTTAGAGGAGTCCGAACCACACTTTTCAGTCGGAGATATTTATCTCGGGACGGTCAAGAAGATGGTAACGGGATTGAACGCTGCCTTTATCGATATTGGCTATGAGAAAGACGCCTTTCTTCATTATCATGATTTAGGTCCGAACGTCAATTCCTTAAACAAATTTACGAAAGAGGTTATCGCTGAAAGATTACAGTCTGGACGATTAGATAACTTTAAGCTAGAACCTGAAATTGACAAGCACGATAAAATTGATAAGGTATTAAGTAAAAATACGCCAATTTTAGTGCAAGTTGTGAAGGAACCTATTTCGACAAAAGGACCTCGATTGTCTTGTGATATTTCTATCGCAGGGCGTTATACCGTCTTAGTTCCTTTTTCAAATGGGGTGAATATCTCCAAAAAAATTACCGCAAAGGCTGAACGTCAGCGTTTACAACGTTTGATGTCATCTATTAAACCTGCGAATTTTGGAGTGATTGTAAGAACAGTAGCTGAAGGGAAAGAAGTAGAGGAATTGGATAAAGACCTCCGCGAGTCCATCGCTAAATGGGATGCAGGAATGAAAGCACTGAAAAGTGCTAAACCACGTGATAAAATAATCGGAGAGATGAGCCGTGCAACATCAATGTTGCGTGATTTATTAAACGAGAATTTTGATAGCGTTGTCGTTGATACACCAGAACTGTTTCAAGAAGCCCGTAATTATGTTTCTAATATTGCTCCTGAAAAGGAAAAAATTGTGAAACTTCACCAAGGGAAGAATAAAGTATTTGAACAACTGGGTATCGAAAAACAACTGAAAATGTTGTTTGGACGTTCAGTAAGTTTACCACAGGGAGGTTATTTAATTGTAGAACATACCGAAGCTTTGCACGTAATAGATGTAAACTCAGGTAATAAATCTAACAACGAAGATGGCCAAGAAGCAACAGCCCTGAGTGTAAACCGTGAAGCTGCCAAAGAGATTGCTCGTCAGTTAAGACTGAGAGATATGGGCGGAATTATTGTCATTGACTTTATTGATATGAAAAGACCTGAAAACAAGAAATTGATTCAGGATATCATGAAGGATGAAATGAAAACCGACCGTTCTAAATATACCATTTTGCCTTTGACAAAGTTTGGTTTGATGCAAATTACACGTCAGCGGGTTCGTCCTGAGATGAATGTGGTAACAGCAGAAAACTGTCCGACTTGTGGCGGAACTGGCAAGATTACAGCAAGTATTGCTATTTCGGATATTATAGAGCATCATCTTGAACATATTCTAGAGAAACAAAACGAGAAAAAACCAACTATTTTACTTCATCCGTTTTTACATGCTTATTTTACAAAAGGTTTCCCTTCAATCCGTATGAAGTGGTTCTTTAAATATAAAACATGGGTGAATTTAATTCAGGATACGTCCTTTGGTATTACAGATTTCAAATTTCTGAACGACCATAGCGAGCCAATCGAATTGAATGGATAAACGATAATTACCTGAAAAAACAGCCTGATTTCATTTTGATTTCAGGCTGTTTTTTTTGGCTATATTTGTATAAATTTTAGATAGAGATGCCTCAAAAAAATGCTAGAAATTATTGGTGGTTGAATGCCAATCCTCGTATTTGGTCGATAGACTCGCTCAAACCTGAACAAGTACAGTCTTATACTTCGCATAACGAGTTTGACCATAAAAGGCGGATCTATAAATATTTCGAGGCTGTAAAGAAAGGCGATTTAGTGATTGGCTATGAATCTACTCCTGTAAAACAAATAAAAGCAATTTTTGAGATTACAGAAGCACTGCACGTCGACCCTCATTTTGGCGAAATAATCTCTTTCAAAATGAAAGAACGAGTACCCGAACCTATCGATTGGATTGAACTAAAATCAATACATTTCTTTAAAGATTCGGAAGTATTAAAGAATAATCAAGGAAGCTTATTCAAAATTACAGAGGATGAATTTGAGGCTATTCAGGCGATGATTGATGCACAGAAAGAAGCAATGATGGGTGAAGATGTGTTGATACCTTATGAAAAGAAAGATGCTTTAGTAGACCTATTCATGGACGAAGAGCAATTTGAAGAAATACTCGACACGCTGAAATACAAGAAAAATATTATTCTTCAAGGCCCTCCGGGCGTGGGCAAAACCTTTATTGCTAAGAGGCTAGCTTATACGCTGGTCGGTACTCAGGACGATTCCAGAATAAAGATGGTACAGTTTCACCAGTCGTATTCTTATGAAGACTTTATTCAAGGACTACGACCTGACGGAGAAGGAGGGTTTAAACTTAAAAATGGAGTATTTTATGAGTTTTGTAGGCAAGCGCAACGCAATGCAGGGATAGACCATTTTTTTATTATTGATGAAATAAACCGTGGTAATCTAAGCAAAATTTTTGGGGAATTGTTACTCCTAATTGAATCAGACAAACGTGGGAGAGCCAACGAAATGCCATTGACTTATGGTGATAAAGATTCTGAACCGTTTTATGTGCCTGATAATTTGTACATCATCGGCACAATGAATACAGCAGACCGCTCTTTGGCTATGATAGATTACGCTTTGCGAAGACGCTTTGCTTTTATTAACCTAGAACCGCTTTTCAATCAAAAGTTTGTAACATACTTAGTGCAAAAAGGAGTTGATAAAGGTTTTGCTGAAAACATCAGTAAAGCGATTACACAGTTGAATCAAGTGATTTCCAATGATAAAAATCTACAAAAAGGTTTTCAGATTGGACACAGTTATTTTTCAACTTTTGCGAATGAAGATGATACGCATAAATGGTATCGCAGGATTGTAAACCTAGAAATCGCTCCGCTTTTAGAAGAATATTGGTTTGATAATGAGGATAAAGTAAAGGCTGAAATTAAGAAATTGCTTGAAATTTAGGCTTTTAGCCATCGGACTTCAGCTTTCAGCCTTCTGTTCAAATTCTAAATTCTAGCGTCTTAAAGTCCAGAATCCTAAAGTCAAGAGTCTAAATACAATCAAAATGATTCCCATCGAAAACATATATTATTTACTCTGCTACGCTTGGAATCGGCTTGAGGAAAAGGAACTTATCAATGTTTCTACTATTGAAGTAACAGATTTGCCTAATTTGCTAGCAAGGGTGCTTTTGAAGGGTACAAAATTATTAATTAACCGTGGGCTAGATAAACAATACATCGCCGAACAAAACCTTTATCAAGGTATAAAAGGGAGAGTAGATTTTAATTATTCATTCCGTAAAAATCTATTTCAGCAAGGTTTGGCAATGTGCGAATTTGATGAACTTTCAGTTAATATTTTATCTAATCAGGTATTAAAAACTTCCTTACAGCATGTAATAAAACTGCCAACGCTTGATAGAAAACTGAAAAGAGAGATACAAACTGTTTTGTATCATTTAACAAATATTGACACTATTACCATCAGTAATGATACTTTTGCGCGTGTACAGATTAATCGTCATAATCAGTATTATCTCTTTTTACTCAATGTTTGTGAATTGTTACATCACAATCTACTGATTCACGAAAAAACAGGTGAAGTAAAATTTAAAGATTTTCTGAGAGACGAACGCCAAATGGCTAGGCTTTTTGAAGAGTTTGTCCGTAATTTCTACAAGATTGAAGTACCCGAAGCTAAGGTTTTTAGAGAAGATTTACATTGGCAGTTTACAGGCGAACAGTTGCAGTTTTTGCCCAAAATGCAAACAGATATTTCTATCAAACTCCCTTTTGACCGAAAGATTATCATAGATGCCAAGTATTATTCAGAGACACTTCAACATTTTTATGATGCTGAAAAAATACATTCTCGGAACCTATACCAAATGTTTGCCTACTTAAAAAATCAGCCAAACCTACAAGCTGAGGGGATTTTGTTGTACCCGACTGTTCAGAAAAGTATGAGTCTTTCTTATACTTACGAAGGACATCAAATCAGGGTAGAAACCTTAAATCTAAATCAATCGTGGATGGAAATCAAAAACGATTTGTTAAAAATATTAGATAAAAAACAGCACGAGTTAGCTACGCATGCTACCTAAATTACTCAAAACTAATGGCAAAAACCTTTGTTTTAGCATTGAAGATAAAGGACTTTTTTTCATCTTTTACAAAGACATTTACAATATTTGTTTGGTCTTCAAACATATCAACCAATACATCATTCTTAAGTTTTAATCCTGCAATGGCTTCGTTCACAGGTACTTCTAAATAAATCCAAGTAGCATCACCTTCTTTTTCTTTACCAACGTATTGAATCGCCTTTAGTTGATTAGTAGCATTCACCAACATAAAGTGTTTTTTTACATATTGTTCTACCAAAGCATCATTCTTGTCATTATTCTCAATAACAATTTTCTTGTTCTGATTGTCACGTGATATTACCTTCTCTAGGTCATCTGTAAACACCCTAAGGCTTACTTCAAATCCTTTGCTTTTAGCATTATAACGCATTTCTGTAAGACTAGTATGAAATGCGTGAAAACCAGTATTACTTAGCTTGAAACTGCTTGAAAGGATGATGATTCCTAGAAGGGGAATAAACCGTTTCACAAATGCAGTTAAGCTAAATATCCCTAGCGAGGGACTTAAGTCCCTCGCTAGAGATAAAAAATTTAATTTAATATTCTTCTCAAAGCCAAAAAAGCCCCTTCTCTGAAGGAGAAGGGGTTGGAGCGGCCGCTGTTGCGGATGAGTTTTTTGTATATTAATTACTATCATTCTATTTGAAAAATGTTTTGAAGGCACCATTTCCTAATACAAAAACCATTAGTCCTAATAGTATTACTGTTCCTACTTGTTGGGCTCTCTCTAATACTTTTTCCGATGGTGGGCGACCAGTGATGATTTCATACAATAAAAACAACGCATGACCACCGTCTAACGCAGGAATTGGCAACAAATTCATAAATGCCAAAGCCATCGAAAGCAGACCTGTAAGCGTCCAGAAATTTAACCAATCCCAGTGAGCACCATACATTTCTGCAATTTCAAAAGGACCGCTCAATGCTTTATCAGCACGAACATCTCCCGCAAAAATCTTTTTAAAGCCTTTTACATTTTTTACTACCACGTCAAAAGCATCGTGAGCACCCATTACAAAGGCCTGCCCGATAGTATAATCCTCATGAGAGAATTTAATCAAACGTTCCATCGCAAATCCAAGCTTTCCTTCTTTGGTAACAGTAATATCCATTGTATCAACTTTCCCTTGTCTTTCTATCCCAAAAGCTACTTTTTTGCCAGCATATTTTGTTAGACTGTCTTTTAATAACTGATAGAACACTACAGGTTGTCCGTTCATACTCACAATTTTATCACCTGCTTTCAATCCAGCTTTGTAGGCAGGATATTCTTCTTGTTCGCCAGATTTACCAAATAGTTTACTTAATAATGAGGGCTTTTTGGGTTCGGAAACTAGTGCAATTTTGAAAGGATATAATGGCTGAATGAATTGATCTTTTTGGTCAGACAATTTATTCAAAAAGTCAGAAGGGATAACTACTTCGATAATTTTACCAGCCCGCTCTACGGTATAAGAAACGTTATCATCCAAGATAGCACCACCTATTTCGCTATACTCTTTAAAATCTTGTCCGTTTACTTTTAATATTTTGTCGCCTGTTTTAAAGCCAACTTCTTGTGCCAAAGTTCCTGCGTAAATACCGTTTTTGTTTAATTCATCTTTAGAAATATAGTTGTTACCCGTTTTATAATTAATACCAAAGTAGATAACAACACCCAAAATTACGTTAACGATAATACCACCAAGCATCACGATTAGGCGTTGCCAAGCAGGTTTGCCACGAAATTCCCAAGGTTCGGGAATAGCAGATAATTTAGAAGCATCTTGAGTTTCATCAATCATCCCTGCAATCGAAACATAACCACCCAATGGAAACCAACCCAACCCATATTCTGTATCACCGATTTTCTTTTTGAATAAAGCAAAGTTCAGCACCGTAGGTACTGGGAATAAGAAATCAAAAAATAGGTAGAATTTATCAACACGCATTTTGAACCATTTTGCGGTAATATAATGTCCAAATTCATGTAAACTTACTAAAATTGACAGTCCTAAAATTAACTGTCCCGCCATAACTAAACCGTCCATTTGCTAAGTGTTATCTCGTAAAATTTAATTGACTATTTACGATTTGTGTTTTGAGATTTCTTTACTGATTAAATAAATATTGATAAATATCAAACTAGCGTTTGGGCTAGTCTTCTTGTTTCTTGGTCTGTCTGTATATAATCGTCGATACTTGGCTGATGAATAAATGCTATCTTATTCATACAGTTTTCGATAAGGTCTGACATCTGTAAAAAGCCGATTTTATCCTGCAAAAATGCTTCAACGGCAATTTCGTTGGCTGCATTCATGATACAAGCAAGGTTGCCCCCTTTGTCCATTGCTTCAAAAGCTAATTGCAAGTTACGAAATGTTTCGGTATCAGGTTGTTCAAATGTTAGAGACGGATATTTTGTGAAGTCAAAACGTGGAAAATCCGACTTTAGTCTGTTAGGAAAGCCCAAAGCAAATTGAATGGGCAATTTCATATCGGGCAAGCCCATTTGAGCCTTCATTGAACCATCTTCAAACTGCACCAATGAATGAATAATAGACTGAGGATGAACCACTACTTCGATTTGAGAGGCCTTTAGCCCAAACAACCATTTTGCCTCAATTACCTCTAACCCTTTATTCATCAAACTGGCCGAATCAATCGTGATTTTAGCACCCATCACCCAGTTTGGATGTTTTAGGGCTTGTGCTTTGGTCACGTTCAATAAGTCTTCCCGTTTTTTTCCTCTGAAAGGCCCACCAGAAGCGGTCAGGATAATTTTTTCGATAGGATTATGAAATTCACCTACTAAGCATTGAAAGATAGCAGAATGCTCAGAGTCGACAGGGTAGATGTTTACGCCTTTTTCTTCGGCAAGTTTAGTAATTAATTCCCCTGCAACCACCAAGGTTTCTTTATTTGCAAGGGCAATGTGTTTGCCTGCTTCAATGGCCTTGATAGTGGGTAATAAGCCAGCATAGCCAACCATTGAGGTAAGTACAATATCAATAGCATCCATCTGAACCACGGCTTCTAATGCTTTTGCACCAGCATACACCTTGATACCTGCGGGGTCTAAGATAGCATGTACTTTATCATATAAATCGTCATTACCAATTACTACGCAGTTAGGCTTGAAAGCTAAGCTTTGTTCAATCAATAAATCAGCATTGTTCTGAGCAGTTAGTACTTCAACTTCGAAAATGTTTTCGTTTGCTTTTATTACTTCTAAGGCTTGTGTTCCGATTGAACCCGTTGAGCCCAAAATGGCAATTTTTCTTTTTTGCATAAATTACAAGTAGCTATCAGCCCCGAGCTGTAAGCTATCAATCTTATTATCAGACTATTCGCTAATAAAATTTCAGTTATTTTAATGGTACTTATCAAAGGCTTGGGTGGAAATCAAAAAGACGTTCTCTTTTACACCTTCAATTTGATTTATGGCATAAATTTAAAGACTCCAGCTTAGAATTTGGCTAATAAAGTCCGAAAATAGCGAAGGTTTCAATAGTAAAGTAAAAGCAACACCAAAAGCAGCACCATAAAGGTGAGCTGAATGCCCAATATTATCTAAATTTCGCTTAGACATATAATACGAGTAAAACGAATACAAAATAGCATATATAAAACCTGGCATTGGAAAGAAATACACATAAATTTGGGCAGTAGGTTGAAAAAGTATGGCTGAAAATACAACAGCCGAAACACCCCCTGAAGCCCCAAGTGCGTTATAATAACGATCATTTTTATGGTCTGCATAACTTGGCACATTGGCAACGATAATACCCAATAAGTAAAGTGCAGCATATAATAATGAACCAATATCAGAACCAAAATAGATGGAAAAATTTTTTTCTACTATAAAACCAAAAAAATACAAACTCAACATATTGAAGAATAAGTGTCCATAATCTGCGTGCAAAAAACCAGATGTCAAGAAACGATAATATTCTTTATATTCTTTTACAGAGTATGGATGCATGATCCATTTGTTCAAAATGGTTTGGTTGTTCCAGGCGTAAAGGCTAAGAGCAATCGTAATTCCAATAAAAATGAAAGTTAATGACATATTATTTTTTTAGAATATCTGTGGAAAAATATATTAAGGTACAATAGGTTTCTTTTTTCATAAAACAAAAGCAGTCGAAACAAATGGTTCGACTGCCACAATATTTCTTGACAAATTTAAGCTAAACCTCTCTATCAATCAAAGTTTCAGTGAATGTTCGTAACACAGCCTTTCTTTCGTCATCTACCTTTAGTGAATCTAGGGCTTCAAAGGCTTTATCAAAATAAGCATTTATCTTAATTTTAGCCAATTGGTCTATTCCCAAACAATCATAAATAGCAGTAACGGCTTTTACTTTCTCCGTCGCATCAAATTCTTCTAAAGAAAGCCATTTATTTAATTCAATTTTTGTATCGCCTGTCGCTTTTTCTAAGGCTTCTATCAGCATAAAAGTCTTTTTATTAGAAATAATGTCACCGCCTACTTGCTTACCAAATTTTTCGGGGTCTCCGTAAACATCCAATAAATCATCTTTCAATTGGAACCCTAAGCCAATATTTAAACCAATATTATACAATAAATCACATGATTTATCGCTTGCTCCGCCTATGATTCCGCCAAGCTCTAGGGCATATCCTAATAATACCGACGTTTTCAATTTTATCATTTCCAGATATTCTTCTTCACTAACGTCCTCACGTTTTTCAAAATTCATATCCAATTGCTGACCTTCACAAACTTCTGCGGCTGTACGATTAAATCTTTTTAATGCTTTTTTAAATCGAGTATCTTCTACAAACATTAATAATTCATACGCTTGTACTAGCATTACATCCCCAGACAGAATAGCGGTATTATCATTCCATTTGGCATGAACAGTAGGTTTGCCCCGACGTAACGGCGCTTTATCCATGATGTCATCATGCATTAAAGTGAAATTATGGAATACTTCCACGGCAGTTGCAGGCTTTATTGCTTTTTGCCAATCGTCTGTGAATAAGGCTGTTGCCATCAATGTCATTAATGGACGCATTCTTTTACCACCCAATGACATTAAATATCGAATGGGTTCATATAATTCTTCGGGATGTTCGCCGTAAGTTTGCTGAGAAAATTCTTCGTTGAGAGCTTGTACGAATTGTGTAAGTTTCATTTAATAATTGATGGTTCTTCTTATTAAGAAGTAACGCACTTCATGTTAGAAATGTTATGAATTGCCAAAAATAGAAAGAAGAATTTAAACTCTCACTCGTTTCAGATTTATTTTGGCTAACTTTGCAAAACCTCTAATTGAGGTCTATATTATTTATGCTCAACCATCAGCTCAAACTCCGTAAACCTCTTGCCGTTTTCGATCTAGAAACGACAGGTGTAAATGTTGTAAAAGACCGTATCGTAGAAATCAGTATTGCCAAAGCCAATATTGATGGTACTGTTACAGTCAAAACCCGTCGTGTAAATCCTGAAATACCTATTCCTTTGGAGTCATCATTGGTGCATGGTATTTATGATGAAGACATTAAGAACGAACCCACCTTTAAACAAATAGCCAAATCGATGGCTCAGTTTTTAGAAGGGTGTGATTTAGCTGGTTTTAATTCAAATCGTTTCGATGTTCCGATTTTAGTAGAGGAATTTCTTAGAAACGAGATAGATTTCGATGTTAAAAATCGTAGGCTGATTGATGCACAACGTATTTTCCATTTGATGGAACCTCGTACGCTATCGGCCGCCTATAAATTTTATTGTAAAAAAGAATTAATCGATGCACACTCGGCAGAGGCTGATACAATTGCTACGCTCGAAGTTTTGAACGCCCAAGTAAAACATTATGAAGGCGTGAAAATTAAAGATAGTAATGGTGTTGAGATTGAGCCCGTAAAAAATGACATGGATGCTTTGCACGAAATCACGGCCTCTAAACTCGTAGATTTTGCACAAAGAATGGCTTTCAATAAAGAAGGAATTGAAGTAATCAATTTCGGCAAGCATGCTGGCAAGCCAGTTGTGCAAGTATTGAAGGAAGAACCGTCATATTATGATTGGATGATGAAGGGTGATTTTCCGATGGATACCAAAAGAAAACTCACAGAAATAAAGCTTAGAGCTTTCAATAACAAGTAAAATAGCAAAAGACAAAGGTCTGGGCAGAATAAACCTACACTTTTGTCTTTTGTTTTTATGCTTTTATCAGTTTTTCCTTAATTTTGCTGATAAGTTTTCATAAGTACATTATAAGATTCAATAAACAAGTAGTGCTTTTTGATTTAGCAAAATAAGTTTCGTTTAATTAAGTTCTCAAGCAGAAACGCTATACTCATGCAACAAATACCTGATGTCATCCGTGAAATAGATTTGAACTATTATGTCTGGTTCAGTACAGCCTTATTTTGTATCGGAATTATTGGCGTATTAACACGCCGCAACGCAATCATCATCTTCATGTCGGTTGAATTAATGCTGAATGCCGTAAATTTATTACTGGTAGCATTTTCATCTTATAAAGCTGACCCCTCTGGACAAATCTTTGTATTTTTTATCATGGCAGTAGCCGCAGCCGAAGTAGCTGTTGGGCTTGCTATCATCGTGATGATTTATAGAAATATCCAGACAATTGATGTTGGTTTGTTGAATAAATTGAAATGGTAATTTTCCAATTTAAAACATTATCATCTCAAATTTAGAAAACTTTCAAATTAGAATTATGTCTCTAATTACACTCATTCCACTATTTCCCTTAATCGGCTTCCTTATCAATGGAATCGGATTCCGCCATGTTCCTAAGTCTCTAGCTGGTATTATTAGCTCTGCGGCAGCATTTGCCTCATTTGCTTGTGCTTTAACCTTGTTTTTAGGCTTTAATGGTCAACCTCAGATTGTTCATTTGTTCGACTGGATTACAGTTGGCACCCTGAATATCTCGATGTCATTTCAGCTAGATCAACTTTCGTTGTTGATGCTTTTAATCATTACAGGGGTAGGAACGCTAATTCATATTTATTCGATTGCCTACATGAGTCATGACGAAGGCTTCGGAAAGTTTTTTGCTTTCTTAAATCTCTTCTTGTTCTTCATGCTTTTACTAGTATTAGGTTCAAACTATGTCGTAATGTTCATTGGTTGGGAAGGCGTAGGTTTATGTTCATATTTATTAATTGGTTTCTGGAATAAGAATAGTAATTACGGAAATGCCGCACGTAAAGCCTTTATTATGAACCGTATTGGTGATTTAGGGTTTCTATTGGGTATTTTCTTGATAATTACTCATTTTGGTACTGTTGAATATTCAGAAGTATTTAGAAGAGTAGTAGAAGATGGATATTCTTCTGGCGACAAAACGTTGTTTTATATCACGATTCTTTTGTTCGTTGGAGCAATGGGTAAATCGGCACAGATTCCATTATATACTTGGTTGCCAGATGCGATGGCTGGTCCGACACCCGTATCTGCTTTAATCCACGCAGCTACGATGGTAACAGCTGGTATTTACATGATTATTCGCTCGAATGTTATGTATTCACTAGCACCCGAAACGCTTGATATCGTAGCTTGGGTAGGGTTGGCCACTGCCTTGTTGGCGGCTTCTATTGGTCTTTTCCAAAATGATATTAAAAAGGTATTGGCTTATTCAACGGTTTCGCAACTAGGCTATATGTTTATGGGCTTGGGAGTAATGGCTTATTCTTCTTCATTCTTCCATGTAATGACTCACGCATTCTTCAAAGCACTTTTGTTCTTAGGAGCGGGTTCTGTGATTCACGCCATGTCTGACGAACAAGATATTCGTTCAATGGGTGGGCTTCGTAAAAAATTGCCTATCACCTTCATTACTTTCTTGATTGCTACTATTGCTATCTCTGGTATTCCTCCTTTTGCAGGGTTCTTCTCTAAAGACGAAATCTTAGCACACGTTTTCGAGCATAATAAATTAATGTGGGCTTTTGGTGTATTGGGCTCAATAATGACCTCATTCTATATGTTCCGTTTATTATTCCTTACATTTTTCGGAGAATTCAGAGGAACAGAAGAACAAAAGCATCATTTGCACGAATCGCCAATAGCAATGACTGCCCCATTGATGATTCTTGCAGTACTTTCAGCAATAGGCGGATTCTTTAACTTCCCACATATTTTTGGTGGTCATGCTAGCTTAGCAGAATTTATGGCTCCATTGTTTGAGCAATCAGCGCTTGAACACGTTGCAGTTGATGAATCTCTTGAAATAAAATTAATGATTGTTTCAGTAATAGCGGCGTTGGTTTCTGCTGGTGTTGCCTACTTCATATACGTTGTGAAGAAAAATGTTCCATTAGCTGAAGGGCAAGAAAGTGGTTTACAAAAAGTAATTTACAATAAGTATTATATAGACGAATTGTACAATGCCATTTTTGTAAAACCAATCACTGTACTTTCTAATTTCTTTACTTCGGTTATTGAGTTCCTAGTAATTGATTTAATTGTAGAAAGTATAGGGAAATTAGTAAAGACACTTTCTAGCGAAATTCGTTTGCTTCAAAGTGGAACAACAGGTTATTATATTTTTGCAATGGTGTTATCTATTGCAGTCATATTAGTTTGGGGCTTGAAAAGTTTCCTTTTGGGATAGATTAAAGACAATTAAATACATTGAAAGATTTGCTCATTACAAATCCGATTGATAAAAAAATATGCTAACACTTTCTCTCATTCTTCTTCCCATTATTGCAGGGCTAATTACATTAGCCATCAAGGGAGAAACCGCTAAAACTGTTGCCCTTGTCTTTGCTTTTGCTGAGTTGGCTTTAGGGGTATATTTGTATAAGTCATTTGTACCAGATGTTACTTCACAATTTAGTGTTAGTTACGATTGGATTCATTCTGCAGGTATTAAGTTTTCTGTAGGCATAGATGGTATCAGTTTGATATTGGTAATTCTTACTACTTTAATGGTGCCATTTATCATCCTTTCTACTTTTGGGAATAATTATCCAAATGCTTCAAAACTATATGCATTGATATTGTTTATGCAGGCAGCATTAGTAGGCGTATTTACTGCTAAAGATGCGTTCCTTTTCTACTTCTTCTTTGAAGCCGCTTTGATTCCTATCTATTTTATTGCAGCTATTTGGGGCGGAGAGAATCGTATTAAAGTAACATTCAAGTTTTTTGTTTATACATTGTTTGGCTCTTTGTTTATGTTGTTGGCATTAGTGTACTTGTATTTACTAACACCAGGAACACATTCTTCAGATATTAATGTGATTTATCAATCTGCAAAAGGATTAGAACTATCAACACAGAGTTATTTATTTGGTGCATTTTTTATTGCTTTTGCTATTAAAATGCCACTTTTCCCATTCCATACTTGGCAACCAGATACTTATGAGGAAGCTCCTACGGCAGGAACAATGCTTCTGTCGGGTATTATGTTGAAAATGGGTGTTTATGGCTTAATTCGCTTTATCTTACCAATTGTTCCACTAGGTGTTGAAAAGTGGGGCTTTGCTGCTATCATCCTTTCGGTAATTGGTATCATTTATGGTTCGGTGATTGCTATTCAGCAAAAAGACATGAAACGATTGATTGCCTATTCATCATTTGCACACGTAGGATTGATGTCGGCAGGTATTTTTTCTGGAAACCTTGACGGTATTCAGGGAGCGTTGATTCAGATGTTGGCACACGGTATTAATGTAGTTGGTTTATTCTTTGTGGTAGAAATTATTGAAAGAAGAACAAAATCACGTGAATTAGCACTTTTAGGAGGGATTACACACACGACTCCAAACTTGACGGTTTACTTCATCATTTTAATGTTGGGCTCAGTTGCCTTACCACTTACAAATGGTTTTGTTGGTGAATTTTTGTTATTGAAAGGAGTATATGAATACAATGCTTGGATAGGAGCAGTAGCAGGATTAACCATCATTTTAGGAGCAGTTTATATGTTAAGAATGGTTCAAAAATCAATGTTTGGTCATACTTCTACAATTACAGAAGGATTCGCTGATTTGACTTTTAATGAAAAAGCAGTCTTGTTACCGCTTTCATTCTTAGTAATTGCTTTGGGTATTGCACCGAATATTTTCTTAAAATTAACTGAACCAGCTGTTAGCCAATTATTATCAATCATCAAATAATTTGATTATTGGATTTATGAAATTGTTTTTGCCTTTTCAGAAATTCAACTATTCAAGTTTTCAAATTTGAAACATGAACGCAATTATAGCATTATCACTCTTCGGGATTTCTAATCTATTTTTAGGTTTTTTGAACAACCGTAAAATATTATTACCAGCTACGCTAGTTTTTGTCCTTATTGCTCTTGGATTAAATTTCGCAGACTGGAATCACGAATATTATTGGTTCAATAATATGTTGAAAACCAATAATCTATCAGTCAACTTTGTTTCTATCATTTTGTTGTCAACATTACTTGTAGTAGGTATCTCTCGTAGTTTTGGTGATGACGACGAACACTCGCATCCAGCCGAATACTATGCTATTTTGTTGTTTTCTACGGTGGGAGCTATCATGATGGTAACTTTCGAGAACCTGATTATGCTTTTTGTAGGCTTAGAAATCCTTTCTGTTTCAATGTATGTGTTGACAGGTTCTGATAAACGTAGTTTACGTTCAAACGAAGCAGCACTGAAATATTTCTTAATGGGTTCTTTTGCGACAGGTATTTTGTTGTTTGGTGTAGCATTAGTGTATGGTGCAACAGGTTCGTTCGATATTCATGGAATAGGTTTAGCAGTGGCTCAGGCAAAAGAACAAATGGGTGGTGCATACGGCCCATTATTGTATGCTGGTGTTATATTAATAATGGTTGGCTTACTCTTTAAAATTTCGGCAGCGCCTTTTCACTTCTGGACACCAGATGTGTATGAGGGTGCACCAAGTATCTTTACAGCATTTATGTCAACAGTAGTTAAAACAGCAGGTATTGCAGCTACTTATCGTATTTTATCAACATGCTTCCCTTCAGTATATGGTTTGTGGGGAAATCCATTAGTTTACATAGTTTGTGCTACCTTAATTATTGGTAATATTTCAGCTGTTTATCAACAAAGCTTCAAGAGAATGCTAGCTTACTCTAGTATCTCTCATGCTGGATATTTATTAATCACGGTACTAGCTAAAAGACCTGATACAAACTCTTCGCTTTTGTTTTATTCTCTCGCTTATGCCATTGCTACCATTACAGCTTTTGCAGTATTAATTGTAGTATCAGAAGCAAAATCTCAGGCAGGCAAAGCAGATGAAAGTTTTGATGCTTTGAACGGACTAGCCAAAAACAATCCATTATTAGCATTTTCTTTAACGGTATCAATGTTGTCTTTAGCAGGAATTCCTCTGACTGCGGGTTTCTTTGGTAAGTTTTTTATCTTTAGTGATGCGTTCTCTAACCCTTCAATATTGTTCAAAGGGATTCTTATTCTTGCCATTTTAATGTCAGCTGTTGGGGTTTATTATTACTTTAAACCAATCATTGCAGCGTACATGAAAACAGGTGAAACAGAGAAAATAGCACTCTCTCCGTTTTATAAATATATCTTAATTCTAACAACAGCGCTGACTATTGTATTGGGAATAGCTCCTGATTTAGTTAAAAATATCTTTTAATCTTGTCGAATTCAAAATTACTTAACAAAAAGGATCTAATCGTTTACTTTTTGGTTGCTGGAACAGGAGTTGTCATTCAGCTAGTTTGTAGTAGCCTCTTTCAGTCTTGGTTTTCAATAAGTTACGAAGCGAGCATTGCTCCCTCGTATTTTATTTCTTTGATTGCAGGTTTTATCCTCACTAAACTATTTGCCTTTAATGCGCGCAAGTCAAGTCAAACTCGCCGTGAAGTAGTAAAATACTTAATGGTAGCTACTTTTTCGGGAGGAGTAACTTGGTTTTTCGCTACTTTCTCTTACAGAATTTCAAATCATTATTTCGAAATATTTCATTACTTAATTCCTTTTTCAAAAAAGGTAATTAATGTAAATCAACTGGTTTGCCATTTAATTGGCAATGGGTTTAGTTTTATGTCAAACTATACATTACATAAAACTTTTACTTTTAAAGATACTGGCTTTTACGACAGGCTGAAGAAGCTAGTATTATAAAATATAAATATTTTAATATTAAATTTTATTTTTTACTGTTAAGGTGCTAGCTTAATTTATAAAAAGATATTAAAATAAAAGAGTTTTTAAGGTTTTAATTGTATTTTTCATTGATTAAACACTGTAAAAACTAGATTTTTTGTCAATTATTAAGAAATACTTAAAATTTATTTACAAATCCTTGCATGGAATAAAAGTTGTACATAAATTTGTATCAAACAAACCCCAATCACAACGAAATGAAGAAATTTTTTGCATTCGCTTTAGTAGCTGGTATGATTTCATTAGCTGCTTGTTCAGAAAAGAAAGCTGAAACTACTACAACTGATTCAGTAACTGTAGATACTACAACTGCTGTTGATACTGCTGCTGTTGTTGATACTGCTGCTGCTGATACAACAACTAAGTAATTATCAGTTTCCTTTTGGAAAAAAAAAGCCTTAACCTAGTTAAGGCTTTTTTTATGACCTCGTGTATTTCATTCAGAAATCAACGAGGTTTTGTAGTATATTAGCATCATGAAAAAAGAATTAGAAGTTTTTCAAAAATATTTCCCAAGCACAACTATTAATTACTGTTTTGACTTGTGGAGAACATACCAATTTAACTTTAAAATTACTCGTACACGCCAATCTAAATTAGGTGATTATTCCTTTAGAAGAGATAAAGGACATCAAATTACGGTGAATGGCGATTTAAACCCCTATTCTTTTCTAGTTACTTACGTTCACGAAGTAGCTCACTTAGCTACTTTTAAACAATTTGGCAATAAGCCAAAACCCCACGGGAAAGAATGGAAGAAGTATTTTAAAGATTTATTTGTACCATTATTGAATGAACAAATTTTGCCTATAGAGATAATTATTCCATTGAAAGAATATCTGCAAAATCCCTCTGCGACTACTCAGAGCTATTCGCCATTGATGAAAGAGTTGAGAAAATATGATCAATTATCAGATGATTGCTCAAAAATAATTTTAACGAATCTGGAAAAAGGCGAAATATTTGAATTGAATGGAAGGTATTTTGAAAAAGGAGATTTACGCAGAACGCGGTTTTTGTGTACAGATAAAGCTAATGGCAAACGGTATGTAGTGTCGGCCATAGCGATGGTAAAAAAAATATAATTTTTGAAACCAGCTTACGTTTAAATAAAGTAAAAAATGTAGTTTTGAAAAAATCACTTATAAATAGTATTCTATTTTTCCTTTTCTTTTTTCCTTTAAAAAACTATGCTCAAAATTCAGTATTGGCAAAAGGTAACTGGATAAAAATTGGGGTAAAAAATAACGGGGTTTACCGATTAGATGCTGAGTTCCTACAACGCAATGGCTTTGATTTAGCTAAAATCAATCCTCAAAATATTCAACTCTTTGGCAATGGTGGAGGAATGTTACCCCAAAATAATCTACAGAATAGGGCTGTTGATTTGACTGAAAATAATATTTATATTGAAGGAGAAGCAGATGGAAAGTTTGATGCTCAAGATTTTATCCTTTTCTATGGACAAAGCCCGCATAAGACCTATTATGATGCTGCAACGGGCTTATTAAAACACCAATTCAATATTTATGCTGATACTACATTTTATTTTTTAACCCTTGCAGAAACCAAAGGATTAAGAATAAAAGACCAAGCCTCTGTAGTAGCTACGAACAATATATCAACCTTTGACGATTACGTTTTTCATGAAGTAGATCAAAAAAATATTTTGGCACAAGCCCCTTTTGCTGGTTCTGGTAGGGAATGGTTTGGAGAAGAGTTTTCGGGGACGAATGAACAAATTTTTGCTTTTAATCTTCCCGGAATTATAGCTAATTCAATGGTAAACATAACTTGTTCGGCAGCAGTAGCCGCTTACGGGCAAACAGATTTTGTTGTAAGAGCCAACGAGCAGGATTTGGGCAGAATGGCCATGTCGGCAATAGGAAGTGACCGATACGATTATAAAGGATTCAGTGCCACAAAAAGCTTTACTATTAGTGGCAGTGCTTTTGCGAGTACAGATGCCTTTAGAATAGGCCTGACCTATGATAAAAAGACACTCACTTATGGCGTAGGATACTTAAATTATTTAGGTATTCAGACAAAAAGAGCGTTGAAGTTATATAATCAACAGACGATTTTTAGGGCTATTGAAAGCGTAAATTATCCAACCGTAAATTATGTAATCGAAAAGCCCACGGCTACCTTTAGGATTTGGGATATTACTAATCCACTACAAGTACAAAATCAGGTATATTCTTTACAAAATCAATCCGTAAACTTTGGTGTTACTAGCCAAATACTCAGAGAATTTATCATTTTTAGTAATACTGATTTTCTTGTTCCAGTATTGACTCAGAAGATTAATAATCAAAATTTGCATAATATTGATGTTCCTAATTTAGTAATAGTAAGCTCACCACTTTTGAAAACCCAAGCCTCACGTCTGGCAGATTTTAGAAGAGAGCATGATAAATTATCAGTATTGGTGGTATCCCCAGAAGAAATTTATAACGAATACTCTTCGGGAAAACAAGATATATCTGCCATCAGGGATTTTTTAAGGAGTCTTTATCAAAAAAAGCCTGATACCATAAAATATTTATTGCTTTTTGGAGATGCTTCTTATGATTATAAGAAAAGGCTAAACGTAATTAATGATGAAACCAAGGCTATTTTAATACCTACTTATGAGAGCAGGGAATCTTTACACCCTATTTTTAGCTATTCTTCAGATGATTACTTTGGCTTTTTGCAAGATAATGAAGGTGAATGGACGGAGAACCAAGCAGGCAATCATACCCTTGAAATTGGGATAGGCAGATTGCCTGTAAAGAATGTAGAAGAAGCCAAGCAGATAGTAGATAAGTTGATAAACTATGGTACAAACAAAAATACAATTGGGCAATGGCGAAGCAAGCTAGCTTTTGTGGCTGACGATGATGATGGAAACATTCACCAGCAAGATGCAGAGGCTTTTGCTACTATGGTAAACATATTTTCGCCAGCTTATCAAACAGGGAAAATTTATTTAGATGCGTTCCCTTTGATTTCTTTACCCGAAGGACAGCGGTCGCCATTGGCCAATAATGCACTTAACCAAGCTTTTCAGCAAGGGTCGTTAATTGTGAATTATAATGGACATGGGGCTGAAACTGGCTGGACTGACGAACAGATATTGACATTAAAAGATATACAGTCGTGGACAAATTTTAATAATATGCCCTTGATGCTTACAGCAACGTGTCAATTTGGGAGGTTTGATGACCCTAATCAGATTTCAGGAGCCGAGCTATCAATTCTTAATCCAAATGGCGGGGCAATTGCCTTATTAACGACCACACGACCTGTGTATCAGAACACTAATTTTTTTATTAACCAAGCTTTTTACCAAGCTGTTTTTACACCTATCAATGGAGTAATGCCAAGATTAGGGGATGTAATGGTTTCTACGAAAAACAATAGCTTGCAGGGAGTACTGAATAGAAATTTTTCATTATTGGGTGACCCATCGATGAAATTAGCTTATCCAGAATATGAAGTGTCTTTTGTGAAAATAAATGGAAAAGAAATAGCCAAAGCAGATACTTTAAAAGCCCAAAGCAAAGTGACAATTGAAGGCGAAATAAGACAGCTAGGAACCCAGACAAAGATAAATACATTTAGCGGAAAAGCTGTTATTACAGTTTATGATAAAGAAAAAAGTATTTCGACCAAGGGTAATAAGGGCTTAAAGTTCAATTATCAAGATTTTACTAATATTTTATTTAAAGGAGAAGTAAGCGTTTTGAATGGAAGCTTTACCAGTACTTTTGTTGTTCCAAAAGATATTAATTACCAGCTAGGGGAAGGCAAAATTTTTATGTATGCCCAAACTACTGATGGACTACTCGATGCATCGGGTGCATTGAACCCTATGATAGGAGGAGCAGATAATCGTTTGGAACAAGACAATACGCCGCCAAGTGCAAAACTGTATTTGAATGATTTATCTTTTGTTGATGGAGGTTTGACGAATGAGAGTCCAATTTTTTTTGCTAATATTGCTGATGAAAATGGTATTAATATTGCCAGCGAAGGATTGGGGCATGAACTATTACTAACCGTTGATGATACGCTTAAAATAATTGTCAATCAATACTTTATTGCTAATAAGGATGATTATAGAAGCGGACAAATAAAGTATCAAATCAAGAACTTAATTGCAGGGGAACATCAATTAAAATTAAAAGTTTGGGATACCAATAATAATTCAACGGAGTCGTCGTTACGATTCAGAGTCAATGCTGAAAGTCAGAATACATTAAAAAATGTATTTTGTTTCCCAAATCCTACAAGTGAAAAAACTACTTTCAGTTTTGAACACAATCAAGA
The DNA here is from genome assembly GCF_059423785.1 of Arcicella sp. GW458-12-2-14-TSB2. Lineage (NCBI taxonomy): Bacteria > Pseudomonadati > Bacteroidota > Cytophagia > Cytophagales > Flectobacillaceae > Arcicella > Arcicella sp. GW458-12-2-14-TSB2. Next base: position 30,351 of record NZ_JBWKYN010000040.1, read on the forward strand.
AGGAGATGATTTTAATGTAATTATAGAAATTTTTGATACTTTTGGGCATCTAATTAAACAAATAAAAGAAAATGCTTACCAAGTAAGCACACCATTTAATAAAATTTCATGGAATATTGTAGAAGATTCTGTTTCAAATGTAACTGGTAATTACTTTTATCGTATTTTTGTAAAGTCACTAACAACTGGGTATCAAGCAAATGGAAGTGGCAAGATTATCTCGTTAAAATAATTTTCAGCAAAGAATATTTGGATAAATTTTGTAAAAAAAGGTTTATTGAGTACTTTTGATATGCCTCGTTCCAAGAAACTTTAACCTTAAAGACAATGATTAAAAAAATTACCAGCGCTCTTAGAGTGACCCTGTTGTTTGGATTAACAGTGCCCGCTGTGAACGTCTTTGCTCAAACCACAAATCCGACTCAAACAACTTTTAGTAATGCACCGTCTCCAGCTATTCAATCTTTAATCATTACTCCTGATGCTCGCTCAGCAGCAATGGGAGATGCAGGTGTAGCTCTTTCACCAGGTGATGGCGACGCAAATAGTATTTTTTGGAATCCAGGAAAAATCCCTTTTTCTGGTAAAGATATGGCTGTTTCTGTATCATACACTCCATGGTTACGCCAATTGGTTAATGATATGGGACTTTTGAATGCTAGTTTTTATAAGAAAATTCAAGCGAATCAAGCGCTAGGAATATCAATTCATTATTTTGATCAAGGTAAATTTCAAGCTACTGACGGTATTGGAAACTCTTTAGGAGATTTTTCTTCAAAAGAATATTCAATCTCAGCTTCTTATTCTCGTAAATTATCTGAAAAACTTGGGCTTGGTGTAAATGTAAAATACATCAATTCTCAGTTGTTCCCAATTACAGCTAATGCGATTGTTGTACAGAACGAATCTACAGTTGCTGCGGACATCGGTTTGTTCCATACATCAAAAAGAGATAAGCCGTGGAATTATAACTGGGGTGTAATGATTCAAAATATTTCAGGTCGTGTTTCTTATGGCTTATCAGAATCTAACTTTATTCCAACTAATTTGAAAGCAGGTTTTGCCGCTATCAACACGATTGATCAGCACAACAAGTTGACATTGACAATGGATATTAACAAATTGATGGTGCCTACTCCAAAAAAAGTTAATGGTGTTTTACAACAGCCAGAAACAGCGATTGGCGGTATTTTAGGTTCATTTACTGATGCACCAGACGGATTCAGTGAAGAAATTAAGGAAATCAACCTTTCTTTAGGAGCAGAATATTTATATAATGACTTATTTGCACTAAGAGGAGGATATTATTATGAAGATGCTTATAAAGGTAATCGTAAGTATTTTACAGCTGGCTTTGGTGTAAAATTAGAAAAGAAATTTGGATTAGATTTTGCATACTTAATTCCAGTAACAAGTGGAAATGCATTGGCACAAACACTTAGACTAAGTTTACATGCTACGTTTAATTCAGCACCAAAAGTGGCAACGACAACAACGAAATAATTTTGCATAAAATATTATCACAAGTATAGAAAAAATGGCATCTCGAACGAGATGTCATTTTTTTTAGTTTAAAATATTAGCCTATACCTATGAACATTTATAAAGCCCAATTAAAAAATAGCATAATAAGAAATGATTGTAGATAGAGTAAAAAATCCAGATTATCAAACTATTCAGCAAGTAAATATCCCCAAAATTGAAAGCATTTTCTTATCCAATGGCATCCCGTTGCATTATATCAGTGTTGGGGAACAACCTGTAGTAAAGCTCGAAATTAGCTTTGATGCAGGTAATTGGTATGAAAAAGAAAATGGCGTATCATTTTTTACAGCCAAAATGCTTGGAGAAGGAACAGCGAAATATTCATCTTCACAGATAAGTGCTTTTTTTGATCAATTCGGAGCATTCATAGAATTTGGTCATGGACTTGATAGAGCAAATATTACCGTTTATGGGTTAGCAAAGTATTTGCCAGAGCTTTTACCAATGGTACAGGAAGTACTCAATAATGCTACTTTCCCTGAGGATGAATTATTGAAATTCAAAAAAATACAATTACAAACATTAGCAGTAAACGCTGAAAAAACTTCGTTTTTAGCCAATAAAATTTTTAGAAATACCATATTTGGAGATAACCATCCATACGGAAAATCTTTGGATGAAGAGGCTATCAATGCAATTAGTCGAGCTTCATTAGTGGAATTCTATCAAAACTTTTGGCTAAATAAAAAGCCACGAATATTTTTATCAGGAAAAATAACAGCAAACGAAGTAAAGCTAATAGAAGCCTTTTTTGGAGATATTAAAGTGCAGGAGGGTGATAAAAGACAATTGAGTAATGCACAACTACCTGAAAAGAAGCAAATATTGATAGAGAGAGAAGAAAGCATACAGTCGTCTATTAGAATAGGGAAACAGATGATGACTCGAAAGCATCCAGATTATTTTAAAATGCTGGTTTTAAATGAGGCCTTGGGTGGGTATTTTGGCTCAAGATTAATGAAGAACATTCGTGAAGAAAAAGGGCTTACCTATGGTATTTCTTCAAATATCGCTCCTTTTACACAGGCAGGTTATTTCGTGATTGGAACGGATGTTAAAAAGGAATACACACAACTTACAATAGATGAAATCTATAAAGAAATAACAATACTTCAGAAGGAGTTGATAGATGCCGATGAGCTAGAGGTTGTAAAAAACTATATGATTGGTTCATTTGCGGGGTCTTTGAATACACCCTTTGATATTTCAGACCGTTATAAGGTTATTTTTTCGGAGGACCTTCCTACTGATTTTTATGATTGTTATATCCAAAATATCCAAGCGGTTAATGCTGAGATGGTTATGGAAGTAGCAAATCAACATTTATCGATAAATTCTTTAGATGAAATAGTAGTGGGCGGAAAATAAATTGACTTTTTGACTTTGTTATTTAGGATTTTTTCGCTAAATTATAGCATTATAACAAAATAAATAAAGCTATGAAAAGAGTATCTAATCTTATTTATCACAAAGGAAATACTGTTACTGTCATTGATGCTTCTAAAACTGTTTATGAGGCACTTGAGATTATGGCCCAAAAAAATATAGGGGCACTGGTAGTATACAATCAAGATGAGTTTGTAGGAATACTCACTGAACGAGATTATGCTCAGAAAGTAATTGTCAAAGGAAAGCATTCTAATGATACTTTGGTATCAGAAATCATGGAATCAGAATGTCCCTCTGTAAAATTTGAAGATTCTATTGAAAAGTGTATGGAGATAATGTCAGAAAGACATATTCGATATCTACCTGTCATTGCAGAGAAACACGTAGTAGGAATTGTTTCGATGGGGGACGTAGTGCGATATATTATTGAAGACCAAAAAGCAACGATTAGTCATTTACAAAACTTTATATCTGGCGGAGGAATGTGAAGGAGTCGGATTACTAGACGATACCAATCTAGTAATCCGAAAAAGCCTAAATATCAAATCCAGCTAAATCTTTAAATTCATTGATACGTGAAGTAAGTTCTTCATTGCTCAGGTCAATAATTCTTTCTGTACCAAATTTCTCTACACAGAATGATGCCATTGCCGAGCCATGTACAATGGCTCTTTTCATATTTTCAAAGCTGATGTCGTCAGTTTTAGCTAAATAGCCAATAAACCCCCCAACAAAAGTATCTCCAGCACCAGTTGGGTCAAATACCTGTTCTAGTACTAACGCTGGACAGAAGAATAATTTATCACCTTGGAAAAGCAAAGCTCCGTGTTCTCCTTTTTTGATAATTAATGTTTTAGGCCCCATTGCCATAATCGTTTTGGCAGCTGTTCTTAAAGAATAATCACCCGAAAGTTGACGTGCCTCCTCATCATTGATACAAAGTACATCAATCATGGTAAGTACTTTCTTCAAATCATCCATCGCAATATCCATCCAAAAATTCATTGTATCCATTACAATTAATTTCGGGCGTTTTGCCAAACGTTCGATTACTGTTATCTGTACTGCCGGAGTCAAATTACCCAACATTAGGTATTGGCAGTCTTGGTATTGTTCTGGAATAATAGGGTCGAAAGTGCCTAAAACATTTAATTCAGTAACTAAAGTATCACGAGAATTCATGTTGTTGTGGTAACGACCAGACCAAAAGAAAGTTTTTTCTCCTTTTTTTATTTGTAATCCAGTAGTGTCAATTTCTTTACTTTCAAGAAGTTGAATATATTCTTGTGGGAAATCTTCGCCTACAACCGCTACAAGGTTTACGGGAATTTTGAAATAAGAGGCAGACAAAGAAATATATGTTCCTGCACCACCGATGATTTTGTCTGTTTTGCCGTAGGGTGTTTCGAGGGCATCAAATGCTACCGAACCAATTGCTAATAAACTCATTTAGAATATTTTAGAATATTGAAATAATCATGCAATTTACGACTTTTCAAGTGTTTATATATAGACGTTATTTATAAAGTTGGTATTTGAAGGATAAAAATCCGCAGAAATGCTTGTGTAAATTTCATATAAAACTATCAAAATATTGTATATTGATAAAAACCGTAAAAGGAAATCATCTCTTTTACAATTTTTAAAAAACCAAGACGTTCTCTGCAACAAGAATACGATTTTACAATTGGCTAAAGTGCAGGTATTTGCAGGAATTCAATATTTAATTTTTAAATTTGTAAGATAG
>NZ_JBWKYN010000041.1:0-34861 GCF_059423785.1 Arcicella sp. GW458-12-2-14-TSB2
CAACTATTATCTAGCAAAATAATGAAAGAGCGTAGACTTCACGCTAGTCAGAAACGTGAAATTATTAATCGTTACGAAAGAAGAATCAAAAATTTGAATGCTACTATAAAGTCTTCTAATGGTATTTAAACTAAAACAGCCTTTGGTTTTGCAATTATATTCAAAATCAAAGGCTGTTTTATTACCCTCCGCTTACAGGCGGAATCAATGCTATTTCGTCTCTGAAATTCAAGGCCAAATCCTGCTCTGCATACTCGCTGTTTACGGCAACCAATAGCGATTTTATCGCCCTCAGCTTTGGATAATCGTCTTTTAGCTTTTCCAGCAGTTGTGCTACTTTAACAGACTCCTCCATTTCTATTTCAATCAATGTACTACCAATTATTTCTTTAGTAATACCGAAAAGATTTATTCTGTACTTCATATTATTTGCTAAATATCACCTTTTATCCTATAACAATTGAATGTTTTTATATTCGCTAAGGTTATTTACTTAAATTTGTTCAACAAAGAGACGAATTTACGGAATGATCACTCAAAACAAAAAGCAACCCAACCAAACCTTGATTTACGATAATCACGGTAGGCCAATTACGTATTTGCGTTTGGCCGTAACCGACCGTTGTAATTTGCGCTGCTTTTACTGTATGCCTGAAGTAGGTGTGAAGTATCTTCATAAATCAAAATTGATGACTTATGAAGAAATGCATCGAACCGTTTCTGTGTTGTCTGAATTAGGCGTCTCAAAAGTACGCATTACAGGTGGCGAGCCTTTTGTTCGCCATAATATGATTGATTTTATGTATATGCTTTCTGAAATTGAAGGCATTAATGAACTTAATATTACTACGAATGGTATTCTTACGGGACAGTACATTCGCCAAATGAAAGAAATAGGCGTTCGTTCTATCAATTTGAGTTTGGATACTTTAGATAAAAAACGTTTTTTTGAAATTGCCCGCAGAGATGAATTCGAAAAAGTATATGAAACGCTTTTTCAATTATTAGACGCTGGTTTTGAAGTAAAAGTAAATGCTGTAGTAATGGATGGGCAAAATACTCAAGACATTATTCCACTAACAGCGTTGACGAAAGATAATAACGTTTCAATCCGTTTCATTGAAGAAATGCCTTTTAATGGAGAGGGTGCCCACTATCCAAAACTTCATTGGAATGCTACCCGTATCTTAGAAGAAATCAGAAGCGAATATCCTGATTTACAAAAATTGGTTGATGCTCCCAACTCAACCTCATACAATTATCAAATTCCGAATCATCAAGGTAATATCGGAATTATTGCGGCATTTTCACGTACCTTTTGTGGCACTTGCAACCGCATTCGCTTAACCGCAACGGGCGAGTTGAAAACTTGCCTTTACGATGATGGTGTATTGAATATCAGAGATTTACTAAGAAATGGCATTTCTGATACAGACCTCAAAGATACTTTTATCCATGTTTTTAGCAATCGCCCTAAAGATGGTTTTGAGGCCGAACGCAATCGCAAAAGTATCATTACTGAATCAATGACTACTATTGGTGGATAAACCGAAAAATCCTTTTCCGTTTGATTCTATTAAAAATGCCCTAATTTTGTAGGCAAGAAACTTCTTTTCTTTTACTCGTACAACTAGAATCTATTTCCTTGTTATTATGACAATCTCTGAGATATTCAATCAATTTAATCAATTAAAAGTTCTTATTATTGGCGACGTAATGCTTGATTCTTACACGTGGGGAAAAGTAGAACGTATTTCACCAGAAGCTCCCGTACCAGTAGTAAATGTATTGAATCGTGAGGTCCGCTTAGGTGGAGCTGGCAATGTTGTAATGAATGTACAAAGTCTGGGTGCTGAAGCGATTATTTGTTCCGTAGTTGGCAACGATGCTTATGGCAACGATTTAATCCATCTTTTGAAAGAACAAGGTTTATCAACAGAAGGGATTATTCAATCTGACACCAGAATTACTACTGTAAAAGAGAGAATCATAGCAGGTTCGCAACAAATTGTGCGCATTGATACAGAAACGGATGCTTTGATTAATGACACTGAGAACGAATTACTCACAGAGAAAATAAAAGAATTGGCTAAAGATGCCGACGTAATCATCTTTGAAGATTACGACAAGGGAGTCTTATCCAAAAGGCTCATTGCCGACATCATTGATTTTGCCAATAGTCACAATATTCCTACTGTAGTCGACCCTAAAAAACGCAATTTTCTTCATTATCAACAGGCGACTCTTTTCAAGCCCAATTTAAAAGAATTGCGCGAGGGCTTGGATATCACTTTTGATGTAAAGAAAACCGAAGAGCTAGAAAATGCTGTGAGTAAACTAAAGGATACTTTGCAGCTAAAAGGTGCGTTTATCACGCTTTCCGAAAGAGGTGTTTATATTGACTTTGAAGACGAGAAAAAACATTACCCTGCCTACTTCCGTAAAATTGCCGATGTTTCTGGGGCAGGCGATACCGTTATTTCCATTGCAGCTTGTTGTATAGCGTTGGGGTTAACGCCACAGCTAGTGGCAGGTTTGTCTAATCTAGGCGGTGGGTTAGTGTGCGAATCATTAGGCGTGGTGCCGATTGACAAAGCTTTGTTGCAAAAAGAGGCTAGTATAAATTTTGAAAACAAATTTTAGCATTTTCCAATCATGTTTGAAGTACAAAAGAATAACTTTTTGATTTCTACGGATAAATCAAAATTGCAACTCAATGTCATTCATGACTACCTGAGCAACCACTCGTATTGGGCTAAAGGTATTCCTGTCGAAATCGTTCAACGTTCTATCGACCATTCAATGGCTTTTGGCATTTATCATCAAACAGAGAACCAATGGATGCAAGTAGGGTTTTGTAGAGTCACCAGCGATTTGGCAACGTTTGCTTACCTAGCCGACGTTTTTGTATTGGAAGCATACCGTGGCAATGGGCTATCTAAGTTCTTGGTTGAAACTGTGTTGAAACATCCTGATTTACAAGGACTACGCAGATGGATATTGGCTACTTGGGATGCTCACGGCCTTTATGCACAATATGGTTTTGAAGCCCTAGACAAACCAGAAAATTTCATGCAAATAAAAGCCGTAAACCCGTATGGAGTATTTTAGTTGTGAGTTAGTGAGTTGTGAGTCGTTTTAATGGCAAATCCTTATAAAATTATTCACTATATCACAACTGCAATAATAGACGACTCAATCACAATTAGAAAAAATAATCACTAATTCACAATTCACTAACTCACAACTAAATATTCAAGGTTTCTCTTCTATCCCCAACATCGTCAAAGATGGATTAATCGTTCTGGGCGTAATTACTATTTTAAAAACCTTATTGTTGGCTATTCTAAACTCTGTAGTGTATTTGCCCTTCTCTTTCAAACTTCTATATACAGCTGTATAATTTATTTTACTTTCCCATCCATTAATCACTAGTGATGTTATCACTTGGTCTAAACATTTACTGAGGTTCGAGAAATAGCTTACAACAGTCTCTTTTTCTCTAATAGCATTCAATGACCCAATCGGGATTACGGCTACTTCATAAATAGTTTGTTGTTTCATAAATTTTAATGAAAAATAATCAGACTATTTTTCAAACGTAAAACTTTTCATAAACGTTCAGCGTTTTACCATTATACGCTTCAATAAAGCAAAAAGCCCCGATTATTTTCGAGGCTTTTTTTATGTCTATTCCACCCAAGTTATTATTGAGCAATAGCCGTAAATTCAATCTCTACTAAGTAATCTGGTGAAACCAATTTACTGATTTCATATATACCTGTAGTTGGTTTAATGTCTTTGAAATAGGCACCGTGTGCTTTCGCGATATTATCAAACTGAGTAATGTCTGTCGTAAAAATTCTTGTTCTTACTACATCGTTCAAACTCGACCCTGCTTCTTCTAATACCTTTGCTATTCTTTCAATGATATTATTGGTTTGTGCATAAGCGTCGTCAGCCTTTACATTTTCGCCATCAACGATAGCTACCGTTCCTGATACTTCAATAATATTTCCGATTCTTACGGCACGGCAATAGCCCATTTTATCTTCCCAAGGTGAACCTGTAAGGATATTTTGTCTTGACATTTTTTGTATTATTTTTGGTTAAGCTACAAAGATAATTTTAGCACCTCAAAATACTAATGCTTTTGTATTCAATTTTATAAAAGACCGTATTTGATTTCATTACAACATTTGTCGTAAAGATTGCCAACTAGTATTTATTTAAAGGATAACTTAGCTAAGAAATCTCCAAATCACCACATATTGAAAACAGTCATCATTTATTTCATCACTGCTCTAATAAGTTACGTTGCTACTATTCCACCTGGTCCACTCAGTGTTTATGTAGTACATAGTACTTTACAGAAAAATATCAACGTTGCCATTACAGTAGCTGTAGGTGGAGTTTTATGCGAAAGCACATATGCCTATTTGGCGATAAAAGGGTTAGTGATTTTTGATAAATACCCCATGCTGGCACATTGGATGCAATGGGCTATTATAGTACTTTTATTTACAGTAGGTTTATTTACTTTTTTTCAGCAAAAACAGGAGATTGAATACCAAAGCGTATCATTGAAAAACCCTTTCTTTTCATTCATCAAAGGTATATCGCTTTCATTGTTCAATCCTGCTTTATTGCCATTTTGGGTTGTAGTACTGCTTGCTTTTGATAAGTACGAATGGTTGAAGATTGATTCCCCAATACAAAAAACAAGTTTCGTATTGGGTGCTGGTACTGGTACTTTTTTATTGGTGTACACCTATGCTTTTTTGGCCAATTGGAAACGAGATTTGATCTTTAAATACATAACCGACGAACGCCTCAATAAACTGATTGCTTGTATTTTTATTGGTCTTGCTCTTTTGCAATTGACCAACCTACTAATGAGTCTTTAAGCTAAACGATGAACATCCTTTACGATGATTTCGCTGCGTGTATAATCTATTAAGCCCGCATTCTTTAATTCATTAAATAGCATTGTTACGGTTTGACGGGTACTACAAATTAAGCCTGCGATGTCGCTGTGGGTAAGATAATTCTTTACAACAATATCCTTGGTTTGTCCCTTGCCTTCTTTCATCACCCAATCTTTTAAAAATAAGACAAACCTTGTCCGTACATCTTTAAACATTAGATTCGTATAATTATTAGTAATGCGTTTAAGTTTAAAACCTACTAACTTGGTATAACGAATGGCCAATTGTGGGTTACTCTTCACAATGTTCTCAAAATCATTTATTTTAAAACTACATATTACTACCTTTTCTGAAATCGCTATTGCATATTCATCTTCGTTTTCATCTACTTCATCAAAAGTATATTGCCCAAATAAATCACCAGACCTTAAAATTTCCTTTACTGTTTCATTTCCTTCAGCATCTACTGAAACAATCTTTAATGTTCCGCTTTTGATGGTATAAAGTCTTTGCTCATCATCATGCGAAAAATAAATGATTTCGTTTTTCTTAACCGTCTTAAAATTTGGAATCAAACACAAAGCACGGTTTTCTTCTCTGCTTAATACTGAGAACAACTGATGGTCGTGGAGATACCAATATTTTGCTTCCTCTTGCATGGTTATTAATTAGATTAATGTATAGAAAAAGGCGAAAAAATCACCTTTTCGGATGTATGCTACTACAGAACAACAAAGCAACGTAATCAATGCTAAGATAAACAAATATCCACCATCTCCGTCGCTTTCTATACCTAATACTGTAAGATGGGCCAAAATTGCGCCCGACATTACTCCTATTCCTAAAAAGGCTCCTAACCATGCCTTTCTTGGAGTCAATAATAAAACAACCGTTATTAGCTCAGTAATGCCAGCACCATAACGCCCGAAAGGTTCAACTCCTAATTTGGTAAAAAGATGTACGCTTTCGGTTGCACCTGAGAATTTGAAGAAAAGTGTTTGGAATAAAATCACTGCTGCAATGATTTGAGCTGTCCAACTAATATATTTTTTCTGACTAGTCATGTTTTTATTTTTTTAAGGTTTTCTCCCAATTAATATCTGCTTTGGCTTTCAAATTAGCCTCATCTTTGTTCCAATCTGTTAGGGTATTATTAAAAAAGGTATGATAAAACAGGTATAATTTGCCATTGCTAATTTTATATGTTTCTGGGTCAACTACTACTTTCTCCCCCTTACTTCCCATAGCGAAAGCACACCAACCTCCATACTGCGGTTCGTATTTTACAGGATTTTTTTTGAAGTTTTCAAGATTACTAGCATTAACAAACTGGTAGATAATCCCTTCTTGATTATACGAAAACTCTTTTTTCCCTTGCTGAGGTTTTCCTTGAAAATAAGCCACTGGGTCATACCCATTAATGGCGATGCCTTTGTCTGTTAAATAATGTTTTTTTCGAGTAGCAATATCTTGCGAAAAAACATTTAAACTAATGATACTGAATAGAATAACTAGAAATTTCATTGTGCTTTTTGTTTGATTACCTTACAAATTTGGCATTTCTTCTCTCCACGAATTGTCAGCTAACTTACCTATTTGTATTTTTTAGCTATTACGCAAAATAATTCTATATAATATTGACAATATTATATTTTTATTATAAATTCAATAAACTAAACAATTAACAATATGACTACAATTGAAAGCATAGAAAATTGGGGTGATAGACATCATCCAGCATGGCTTGACATTATTCGGATTGGGTTGGGGTTGTTGCTATTTTTCAAAGGAATGAGCTTCATAGGCGATACTTCCTATTTATCAACGCTTGTTGAAGGACTGCACTTTAATGCATGGACTTTCGTAGCGGTACATTATGTGGCCTTCGCCCATTTGGTTGGTGGTTTGCTGATTACTTTAGGATGCCTTACCCGATTAGCAGCGGCCTTCCAAGTACCGATTTTGTTTGTAGCAGTGTTTTTTGCCAATATCAGTAATGGCTTTACTTTCGTCAATTCTGAGCTTTGGTTATCAGTCGTTGTATTACTATTGCTTTGTCTTTTTTGGTTAATTGGTTCTGGTAAATTTTCGTTTGATGAATACGTAAAAAATCATCCTGCTTATAAAATGAAGTAGATTGTTGAATTGGAAGAGGTATGAATTTGAAAATAAAAAAGAGGGGTACCAGCATGAATAACACTGAGACTCCTCTTCTTAACATTAATACTCAATATCGCTAAACGCTTTCTGTTAACGCTTTTACCTTGGCTTCTACCCCACTCCAAAGCTGGTTTCTTACTTCTAATGATTTTAGTGAATATGCTTCGGCTTCTTGCCATTTTTCGGCATCATCTCCACAAAGCTCCTCAACCATTTTTAATGCCAAATGACTGTGATGGTCGCCATCTACTTCAATGTGTCTTTCTAAATAATAATTGAATATCGAAATTCTTTCAGGCATACTTTGATTCAAGTCTTTCACCATCGATACGAACATATCAGGGATTAAATCTTCACGACCAAAAGTAAATACTGCTGCCATAATGTGTGGCTTTTGTGTGTTGATTACTTCAAATGTAAAGGCTACAAACTGACGAATGCTTTCAGATACTCCTACCTCTGTCAATGCTTCCAATACTGGCGTTTTCTGAGTAATTAATTTAATAAACTGATTGATTTGTTCGGTATTTGCCCCTGCCTGTGCCATTGCTTTTAAATAAAGTTCAAAATGGCTCATGGTATTGCCTTCGGTATCGGTGTCGCTTTCTTCGCCAATAACAATTTCGTTGATTAAAAAACGAGTACTTGCATTACCTACAGGAACCCAAGGAATATCTACACAAGTAAGATGGCGTTGCAAGCCTTTTAGTAAAGACATAAAATCCCACACTGCAAAAACATGGTTTTGCATAAAAAGCTGTAAATCTTCTAATTCATGGATATGTTTATAAACTGAATGTGAAGTAATTTGTTGACGGATGGGGTCTATTGCTGATTGAATCTTTATAATATTGGGGTTCATTCGCTATTTTTTTAATGGTTTTAATATTTACGGATTTTATGGCGCTATCGGTTTTATTGCAACTCAAAATTAAAGCATAAAGTTTAGTTTATCTCATTATGTTTTCAGGTGTTAATTGGATTTTGAAGAATATAAAAAATAAAATTTAATAATGATAACTTTCATTTAACATACCATTAATCATGTATTAATATCTAAATCTGATTTTTGTATAGTACAAAACTATTACAAAATGAAAAAGATATACTGTATTTTATGTTGTTTCTGGTATATGGAAAGCACGGCACAAGATGGTATTTACCTAACTGCTCACGACTTTGAAACCCATAAACTTAGTGTGACCAATTCGGGAATTTTGAAGGAAAGATATAGCAGTGTTAAAGTACACAATGATACTAGCAGTATTTACAATTTTAAAAATGCGTTTGGTTACCACAAAGGTGGTAAAGATTGGCGTTTCATAGGAAATAAATCCTATGAAATAATAAACAGTGAGGGTATATACATTTATCGCTTAGACATTAGTAACGACATCTCTACGCAACTCTATTACTTTAGTAAAGAAGCAGACGGAGAGTTAATAACTTTGTCTAGAAGGAATTTAAGAAAAGTATATGCTGATAATCCCTATTTCATAGAATTACTAAACAGTATCAATTGGCGATTGAGTTTGGAAGAAGAGATTCCTCCTTTCCATGTAGTTAGGGTTGCAGAATTATTCCATTATTGTAAACTAAATAAAGACATAAATTAATTACTAAGTTCTCCTTGTTGTATCCAATGTTGGATGAGTTTTACATCACAATCAGATAGTTTTCCTCCTTTTGGCATTTGAGGTACAGAACCATTTATCGAAGTGATTTGGTCGAGAAGGATTCCGCTGGATGCCCAGAACTTCACATCTTCATAGTCTTCCAACTTCACACCTCCAGAATGATTGGCATTACTGTGACAACTATTGCAATTTTCAATCAGTATTTTTTGTATGTTATTTTTGTAACTCACAACACTGAGTACATCAGCTTGACATTTTGCTTCGGGTAAGATATTTTTTTCGTATTTACAGGAAACTATTCCTAAACACAAGAAGCATGTTACAATTTTATGTTTCATTTAATTTTAATTGTTTAAAAATTCAGAAAAGCCGAAGCGATACGCTTCGGCTTTTGCATAATTACACCAATATGAAAATCCATTTCGGACTTTCTCCCCGTTTCTCAACGGAGAGAAAACCTTAGTAAGGCTTGACTGTTACCCACTCATGAGTAACTTTGTTGTATTGCAAGTGTTCGTCTGGCCACTCTATATATTGTTTCATGGGCGTATATTTATCTATGTTCCCATTTTTAATTAATTCTCTGAATAAAAAGCCACCTCTCTCTTTCACAAGTTCTTCTCTTAAATGTGGCGTGTTAATGATTTCTTCAAAAGATTCGGGCTTTAAAGAGCCTTCTTTGAGTTTGAATCTTCCGATAACCCCTCTTCTGAATTCACTTGCTCCAACTGGGCGAATCAAGAAGAAATAATTCCAGCCATCTTGGGCCTGATAATAGTTTTCTATTTTAAAATTTGGTAGGCTTTTAACGTAAAATGCTCTAAACTGTGGTTGAAATTTTGTTGTTTGAGTAGCGTAGGTAGCAGGTTCAAAAACATAGGTAATAATATTGGTAAGTAATGTGTCCTTTTGGGAGTCAGTAAAATAAGTCTCTACTTTATTTTTATCTTTAGAACAGCTAAATACTAGGATGCTGAATAAAAGAATTATTACTTTTTTCATAATGAGTTTCATATTGGTTTTTGTTGAAAGTCAGGGGATAATCCCCCGACTTTCGTTGTACTTCAGTAAACTTTGTATTATTTAATATAAGTAACTGTTTGTGGACTGAATTCAGACCATCCTAATGTCCAGTCAGTTGTATTGAATGCACCTACGTAAGTAGTTTTATCAAAGAATGCTGGTAAAGTAGTTGGTAAAGTAGCATTTTGTAATGCTGTACCTGCCGCCGCCAAAGTAAATGTTGGACGACCCACCTGCCAAAGATTATCATTTAAACCAGTAGTGCTACGGTTGTCGATAATCTTGTTACCTGCCAATGATTTGAACCATTCTGTTGGTGTAACTGTACCAATCAAGATAGGAGTTGAAGCAGCGTTAGCTTCTAAATCACGAACAGGAGTTCCTTTAGGGTTATAAGATATTGAACCACCTGTACCCCAGAAGTTAGTTCCCCATCCTTGAATACCAACTAATACTACGTTTTTCAAATCAATATCACCATTGTTAGCATTAGTTTTAGCACTACCTAACTGGCTATCTACGTAAACACCCCAAGGATAACCTGTGATTACTGTGTTGTAGATTTTTTGTTTGTTACTTCTTCTTAATTGAGCACCATGTTGGAATTGAGTACTAATAGCTACTTCAGCACTTCCTTTAGCACCAATGATAGACATGTTAGCAAAAATAGCAGATGTATATGGCGTAAGTTCTGACCCTTGAGCATTGTTATCACATTCAAATCCATTAGAACCAGATTGGTCAGCTTGAGTAGTACCACGAATACCGATACCATATTGAACGTATCCTGAGAAACCATTATCAGTATCAAAGTCATCATCCAAACCTTTATAAGCAATTAAGTGCTTACAGTTTACGTTACCACCGAACCATTCAAAAGAGTCATCTAAACCAAAAGAAGCTTGGATATAGTCAACTGTAGTTCCTGCACCTACTGAACCGAAAGTGAAAGAGTTAACCTCTTGGTTAGGGTTAATTGGAATACCTGCATATTCAACACGAACATATTTCAATGTACCTGAATTGTCATTTACATCATTTCCACCATGGAAAGCACCGTAACCACCTTCTAATTCACGGTCAGCTTCAGCTAAGTTGTTTGGTGCTTGTCCACAAAGGATTAAACCACCCCAGTCACCTGCTTCACGTTCACCTGGGTTACGCTCAGAAGTCATAATGATTGGTTTATCTGCTGTACCAATGGCAATTAATTGACTACCACGTTGAACAACCAAAGCACCTTTAGAAGCACGCTCACCAATAATTAAAGTACCTGCTTCAATAGTCAAAACAGTTTTCTTAGTGATTGTTCCTTTTGTATTTTCTTCACCAACACGAACAAAACCTTTCAATCGGTAGATTTTATCAGCTGTCCAAGTAACATTACCTGCTGCTAAGCTTCCGGCAGGAACATCTACAATCGTTTTTGGCGGAACAGCACTTACTGTAACAGGAATTGTTGTTAATACAGATGTTTGGTTGCTATTATCAACTACTTGAATTGTAAAGTTTACAATAGTACCCGCTGCAAAACTTTCAATAGTATAATCTTTCGTATAGGTTAAAGACGTTTGTCCTGTACCTGTAACTGCATCGAAAGAAGCACCATTTTTTAAAACATTGATTTGTTTGATACCTCCTGGTGCATTGATAGTTGCACTAAGGGTAACTTTAGAACCTGCAGTACCCGCTAATGAACCAGTTGTAGTTACGGTAGGGGCTGGAGATACTGTTACTTCATCTTTTTTACAAGCATTAAACAATAATGCAAGTGATAAGAATAAAGCGAGAGCTTTTGTCGCCTTGATTTTCATGAGATTTAATTGTTAAGATTCTAATTTTGAATTTAAAACGGGGAATATTTGAATGATTTGGAAATTACTTTTTTTGAAATGTGTACACTAATCCTAAAGAGTAAACACTGCCGGGTGTGTACGACTGAATAGTCTGGTCGCGGTTTGTATCAAAAGAACCATCTTGATTTCCATCTTGTAAAATCTGTGCTCTTTGATTTAGAATATCTGTGATACCACCTTTTACAAGTAAACTACTGGTGATACCCTTAGAGAACGTAAGGTCTAATACGTTACGTGGCATTTCGTACCAGTCTGGGTATGGTGAACCAAAGTTGTTACCAACCGCATAAATACGTTTTCCGATTACGTTGTAGAGAAGATTTACTTGAAGTTTAGTTTTAGGATTACTATAATTTAACCCTCCGTTGATTACATAAGGAGATTGTCCTTGTAATGGACGGTTGTCTGATTGAGTTGCAGCAATTTCTGGCTTCAATTTTACACGACTATAGATAAGCGTTGCATTGAATAATACATTGATTTTATTGATAAACTCATTTTTTGTAACGCTTTCTAAAGATTTCTTTATTTCAAATTCAACGCCTAAACTATACGCAGAAAGTGCATTATCAAAAGATACGTTCGGGTTTGAACCACTTGTGAATACTACTTCTATTGGATTAGTGAAATTCTTGTAAAACGTAGCAACACTTATTACTTCTGAAGGTGTTGGATATAATTCATAACGGAAGTCATAATTATCTATCTCAGCATTTTTCAAATTAGGATTTCCAGTCACTACACGGTTCAACACGAAATCATAAAAAGTAAATGGAGCAATCTCGCGGAATTCAGGACGGTTTAATGTTTTACCATAAGCCAATCTCAATAATGATTTTTCCGAGAAATTATATGTCATATTTACCGAAGGCAGAAAATTGGTAAGGTCACGATTGAAATTTACTGGTGCTCCGTTTCTGTTGTCAAAGCCATTAAGTTTTTGAAGGTTTTGTTCAACCCTTAAACCTGCTATTACATTAAACTTTTTAGTGAAGGAATAATTACCCGAAGCATAATATGCTAACAAATTATTGCTTGCTGTGTAAGCATCACTTTTATTAGTTTGTTCGTCAATTTTTACCCCATTTGTTGTATTTATGTTTTGCGGAGCAAATATTTGGTCTATAGGAAGATTCCCGATGTTAAATAATGAACTGTTAGCCTGAACAAAACCTAAGTTACGTGCATGAAAATTACGGTCTTTATTTTCGTAGAAAACTCCAGCTTTCAATTCAATTTCTTTATCTTTAACAGCTAATTTTTGGATTAAATTGACACCACCAGTAATTGCTTTTTCATCTAATATAATGTTCGTTCTACCTAAGTTGAAAGTCTGAGCAGCTCCTTGTGGCACTAATAAATTGCCACTTAAATCATAACGATAACGTTTATAGTCAGGCATTTCGTTATATGATTTATTGTAACCAACTACCCAATCAACTTTTGTTTTATCTTCATTGAAACTGTGTTTACCCAATAACTGACCAGTATAAATACCACGATAATTTTGGTTAAATGAACGAATTTTCCACTCAGAACCATTTTCAAATCCCTGACGGTCAATATATTGACTATTACTTAGCTGGTTGTATAAATTTTTAAATTCAAAAGAATGCTTATCATTCAAACGAACCGCCCAGTTATGAAGGAAACCTACACGAATAGCATTAGTATATTGTTTATCATTAAAAGTTGACAATTCGTTTGCTTCGCCAGTTGTAGAAATGGTAGCATAACCATAATCATTTTGTGATTTTGTAAAGGTTGTTCTAGTATTAGAATAATTTACAGCTGTTACATTTCCTATTTTTATACTTCCTACATCAAACTTAAATGCACCAGTAATAGCTAAACGTTGGTCTGGAATAGCATTTGATTTTTCTGGCGTCCAAGAATTTTTTAATGACTGCCCTACTTGCTGTAATCTTTGTGGATTACTATCAGAAATTTGTTTTAATTCATCTGTAGATGGGAAATTCTTTGGTAAATCGCTAAAACCATTATTAAATCCTGTCCAAGCATTGGCTCCTGCTTGAGGTGTAAAAAAATCATTGCCTGTAGTTCCACTTCTAAATGAAGTTCCGTAGTCTACAGTAATGCTATTTTGTTCTGGAATACTTTTAGTAAAAATTTTCACAACCCCACCTGCAAATTCACCTGGCAATTCTGCTGCAGGAGATTTATATACTAAAATACGGTCAATCTGGTTTGATGGAATAATATCAAATGAAAACGAACGCACATCCGACTCCATACTTGGTGTAAATACGTTATTCAACATTACTGTGTTGTAACGTTCATTCAAACCACGAATATTGATAAAGCGATCACCGAAGATAGTTACACCCGGAACACGCTTAACTACCTCAGCAGCAGTACGGTCTAATGTTTTTCCGATTTGAGCAGCTGAAATACCACTTACAATTTGTTGAGCAGCTTTAATTTCTGAGATGACTGAAACTTCAGTATTAGTAAGTTTTTGAGCTACTACTCTTACTTCATTTAATGTAGTGGCTTGGTCTTCTTCAATAAAAGTATTAATTTCAGTAACGCTTCCTTCTACTACTTTTACGTTCTCGATAACTTTTACTTTGTAGCCTACAAAAGAAATTTTAAGTTTATAGTTTCCAACTGGAATTTTATTGAAAGAAAAGAACCCGTTAATGTCAGCGGCCGCTCCTCTGTTGATTCCTTCAATGAAAACAGTGGCTCCTACTAAGTCTTCTTTGCTTACTGCATCTTTGATTGTACCGCGAATAGTTCCTTCCTGAGCGAAAGTGAATGAAAGTGAAGAAAATAGAATAATTAATGTGTAAAGTAATTTGTGCCTCATCATACTGGTTTGTTTTTTTTGATGGCACAAAATTAGGTCGGCTATTTAACCACAGTATTACGCTTGTATTATGCTTGGGTTATGTTTATGTTACCGCAATATTATGCGAATTAAGAAAGCCGTTTATTATAGTGAACATAGCGGGTAGCTTAATTTTTAATATATCTAAACAGATTTGTATACAAAACCTCATTGCTCTTCATACAACTATTATCCTTAGCGGTAATAGTTTATTATTTTTTTCATTTTTACGGTAAAAATTTTATTATTTACCAAATGTTAATTATGTTTAGATATAGTGACTCATTTATCTTTAAAATTTCATTTGAACGTTCTAAATGAAAATAGGTAGTTTGATAAATGTACAACTAAAGCTAAAGACTAATCCTTACTGCTTTTTTAGCGATTTAAAAATATTTATAAATGAGTAATCTGAAAGAAGAGTTATACGAACTAATAAAAAGTGATATTGCAATTTTTGATTTTATCCAAGAATTCGCTTTGGATGGCTTTTGGTATTTGAATATAGAGTCTCCTAGTAATGGATGGATAAATACTAAGTTCTGGGCTACGCTCGGGTATAAGGCTACAGATATACCTTTGGATTTAGCTACCTGGGAAACCATCATTTTCCCCGATGATTTAAAAGAATTAACTGAAAACTTCTTACAACTACAACATCATCAAACCCATAATCAACCGTATGATCAAGTTATAAGATTCAAACATAAAAATGATTCTACTGTTTGGCTTCACTGTAGGGCAATAGCCATTGAGAATGATAAAACCAAAGACATTAAAATACTTTGTACTTATATAGACATTACGGAACAAAAAAGAAAAGAGGAATTTCTGGAACGCTGTAATACGGCGGCAATGATTGGTTATTGGGAATTGGATTTGCAGACTCAGAAACTATATTGGAGCAAGACGACTAAATCTATCCATGAGGTTGATGATGATTGTGAACCCGACTTAACTACTGCCATTGATTATTATAAGGACGGTGAAAGTAGAGAAAAGATTATAGAAGCGATAGATAATGCTATTAAAAACGGAGAAAATTATGATTTAACCTTACAAATAATTACGGCTAACAATAATCTAAAATGGGTTAGGAGTATCGGTAAGGTGGAGTTCTTGGACGGGAAATGCGTTAGGCTGTTTGGTACTTTTCAAGATATCAACACTGAGACCCTAGCCAAAGAGGAGATAATCAAAGAAAAACAAAAGCTTCAAAGTGTTATTGAAGGTACTAATGTAGGTACGTGGGAATGGAATGTACAAACGGGTGAAACAGTCTATAATGAACGTTGGGCAGAAATTATTGGCTATACGCTAGAGGAGTTGGCTCCGATAAGCCATGAGACTTGGGAAAACCTAGTCCACCCAGAAGACCTAAAGATTTCTAATCAAAAGATACTCGACTGTTTTGAAAAGAAAATAGAATTCTTCCGTTGTGAGTGCCGAATGAAACACAAGGATGGGCATTGGGTCTGGATACACGATAAAGGTAAAGTAGTTACGTGGACAAGCGATGGACAGCCCTTGATGATGTATGGAACACATTCTGACATTAGCGAGCAAAAGCAAATCGTTGAAAGAAATAAGGTGTTTATTGAACATACCCCTACTGCCATAGCGATGTTTGATAATAACCTAAAATACTTAGCGGTTTCTGAAAAATGGAGGGCTGATTATCGTTTAGAAGGCATCAACTTAATCGGCAAAACACATTATGAGATTTTTCCAGAAATAGGTGACGATTGGAAGAATATTCATCAAGAATGCTTACAGGGGAAATCTATCAAAAGAAACGAAGATAAATTTGTCAGAATAGATGGCACTGTTCAATGGCTAAAATGGGAAATAAAGCCGTGGTATAATGATAATAATACCATAGGCGGGCTACTTATGTATACCGATGATATTACTGAACAAAAGAAAATTGAACAGAGTCTTCTGGAAAAACATACTTTATTGGAAACAATTCTTGAAAGCATTGATGTCGGGATTGTAGCTTGCGACCAAAATGGTGCGCTTACGCTGTTCAATAGCACTACCAAACGCTGGCATGGATTACCCTTGGACGACGTACATCCATCCGAGTTTTCAAAATATTATGGGCTTTATGATTTAGACGGAAACCCACTTCTGACTGAAGATATACCCCTCATCAGAACTTTAAGAGGTCATAAAGTAGAAAATCAAGAAATATTAATTTCGTCTACCAATGGTACATCACATATTGTTTCTACTTTTGGTGCTCAGCTCAGAGGGCCAAATAATGAACTATTTGGTGCTGTTGTTGCGATGCATGATGTAACAGAGCGAAAAAAGGCTTTAGAGAAGCTGTTGATTAGTGAAGAATCTTTTAGAGGAAACTTTGAAAATGCTGCTATTGGAATGGCCTTACTAGAGCCTGATGGACGATGGATGAAGGTTAATCAAACACTTTGCAATATTGTTGGTTATACAGAGGAGGAACTGTTCTCATTAACCTTTCAGGATATTACACATCCAGAAGACCTTGAAGCAGATTTACACTTACTGAATGAATTAGTAAATGGCGAGCGACAATATTACCACATGCAAAAACGATATTTCCATAAAAAAGGGAATGTAGTGCATGCTATTCTGGCGGCATCATTAGCAAGAGATCAGGTTGGGAAACCGCTCTATTTTATTTCTCAAATAATAGATATTACTCAGCAAAAGAAGGCAGAGTCAGAAATTCAGGCTCTTTTAGATGTTACAAAAGACCAAAACGAAAGGTTGAAAAACTTTGCACATATAGTTTCGCATAATTTGAGGTCGCATTCAGGGAATATTTCAATGATGATGGATATCTTATTGGAAGAATACCCAGCATTATTGGATAACGAATACATCACTTTATTAAAAGCGGCATCTACAAATCTTAAAGAAACTATCGTTCATTTAAATGAAGTAGTTTTGATGAATACCACTATTATTGACAATTTGAAAAGTGTTAATCTGTACAATGCGATAGAAAATGCTATTCAGAATGTTTCGGCTTTTGCAAAAGATTCAAATGTAAATATTAAAAATACTATTGGTAAAGATGAACGAGTTTTGGCTGTTCCTGCTTATTTAGATAGTATCATTTTAAATTTTTTAACAAATTCAATAAAGTACAGCACAGAGGAGAGAGATAGTTATGTTAAATTATCGACCTTTATCGATAAAGGGCACGTGGTTTTAAAAGTAGAAGATAACGGACTGGGCATTGATTTAAAACGCCATGGTGCAAAATTATTTGGTATGTATAAAACCTTTCATGCACATAAAGATGCTCGTGGGATTGGTTTATTCATTACAAAGAACCAAATAGAAGCAATGGGAGGGAAAATAGACGTGATAAGTGAAGTAAACAAAGGAACGACATTTAGTATATATTTTAAACATGAAAAAATTTAATATTGCTTGCATCATTGATGATGACCCCATTTTTATTTTTGGTACAAAAAGAATCATGCAACTTGCAAATTTTTGTGACGGCTTTTTAGTTTTTCACAACGGGAAAGAGGCATACGAGAGCTTGAGAGCGATTATCATTGGCGGAGAAAAACTTCCAGATTTAATTTTATTAGATTTGAATATGCCTATATGGGACGGTTGGCAGTTTTTAGATGAGTTTATCCAGATTCCTAATGAAAAAATCACTACCATTTATATAGTAACAAGTTCGATAGACCCTGAGGATGTTAAAAAAGCGGAAGCCTACGAAATCGTTAGTAATTATTTGGTTAAACCTATTAAGATGGAGGATCTCAAAAAATTAATGGAATAAGCTAAATACTAAACAATCAACTGTATTTCAGCCATTTAACCAGTTATAAAGTAAAACATTTTACAGTTTAAATCTAATTTTTATATCATACAAATAAATTTTCTACTACCTTTGCAACAGTTTATGGTGCATTAGGCTCGTTTCTATATGAGTTTAAGGCTTAATAGGGAATCAGGTTTTAAGTCCTGAACTGTCCCCGCAACTGTAAGTTTCAATACAATTATTACCATTCTTCGATAACCACTGGTTTAATGGTGAGTAAGTGAATGAATGATTGAGTGAATGAAGAAATTCAAAAATAATCCTAATAATCAATTGGCTTATTAATCACTAAATCGCGAAATCACTAAATCACTAAATAAATTGGGAAGGTCAAGGTAATGATGAAACAAGTCAGGAGACCTGCCATTAAATCATTCTTAATTGTTTGCTTACGGAGGATAAGCATCATTGAGCGTTCGATTATTTCTTTTAAACTTTCTTGGTCAATTTTTTCGGTTTATTTCCGTAGGTCAAGACCTAACTATTCAGGTTATGTCTGCTGTTTTCACGTATTTGTTACGTTGTAAGCCTATATTTTCGCTCATCGGGATATTTGTATCCTTACATTGCTATGCCCAAGAAATTTCTAACAGACAGATTGATGAAGTAAAAGTAACAGGCTTTTCAAACGAGCATTTTATGGCTGGCTTGAAAGTTAAAAAAATAGATTCAACTACTTTAGCTCGTTTTCAATACCAAACCTTAGCAGATTTCCTGCAATACCAATCGCCCATTACTTTCAAAAGTTATGGTAATGGTCAGTTAACTAGTATTTCTTTCAGAGGCACTTCTGCCATGCATACAGCCGTACTTTGGAACGGTCTGAACATCAATAACCCTATGGCTGGGCAAACAGATTTTTCTACTGTGCCACTCTTAGGCTTCGACCAAATGGCTATCCAATACGGTTCGGCGGCTTCTTGCGTAGGTTCTGATGCTGTAGGTGGGAGTATATTATTGGGTTCTGTTCCACAATGGAAAAAACCTGGCGTAAATCTTACAGTAGGTGGTCAATACGAAAGTTTTGATAATTATAATGGACAAATAGGATTAAGATTTGCCCATCATACAGAGAAAGGTTTACAGTTCTCAGGGAAAACTTTGCTTTATGGCAGTAAGTATAATAATCATTTTTCAGGAACCGAAAGAACAGATAATGCAGGAAGAACATATCAGATTGTGCCTTCGGAAACTGCTCAAAAAGGCTTTATCCAAGATTTATATTTGAAACAACAGAACGGAAACTTGTTTGCTTTCAATGTTTGGTTGACCGACAATAAACTAAGTATTCAACCTGATATAATTGCATTTAGGGAAATTACCCAAACCAAAGCTTCGCGGTTTCTATCTTCCTATCAATTCGGTAATACGAATGTAAAAATGGGATTTGTAAAAGACATTATTGACTATGGCACTGGCGATTTTTCAGCACCTAGTCATTCTGAAACAGATCGTTACATTGCTCGTGCCGAACATGAAATTAGCTATAAAAAGGCAAATTCACGATGGAATACTAATATCAAAATAGGTGGCGAATTTGTGCATTATATTGCCCATGTCGATGGCTATGACAGTGGTGCCATTAGCGAAAACCGTCAAGATATATTTGCACTCATCCGTAATCAATTCTCCGACAAGCTAACGGCTTCACTTAATCTTCGTCAAGCTTTTTCTAATCGTTATCAAGCTCCCTTTACTCCCTCGCTAGGGGTTGAGTACCTATTGCTTTCTGCCAAGAAAAGCCAAATAGTGGTCACAGGTAATGTAGCAAGAAGTTATCGTTTACCGACCCTTAATGAGCGATACTGGAAAACACTTGGGAATCCAAATATTCAACCCGAAAGTGGTTTCAACAAAGAAGTAGGTATTAATTGGAAACAAGTAATTTCCGAAGAACTTAATACCTCATTAGGCGTAAATGCCTATCATAATTTAGTTGATAATTGGACCTACTGGAACCCTGACAAAGGATATCGTGTGGAAAACCTACAGCAGGTACTAGCAAAAGGATTTGAAGTTACGGGCAATATAAAATACCTCAAAGGGAGAATGCTAGCGGGTATTACCACTACTTATGCTTATACCCATGTTTCTCAACAAAAAATGTATGCTGCTTATACCGAAGACATTATCGGCAAGCAAATGATTTATGTGCCTCTACATACCGTTTCGGGGACTGCCTATGTAGGTAAAGGAAACTGGACATTAAATTTTCAAGGCTTATATAACTCCGAACGTTATATCACTTTTGATCATTCTGGTCGCCCTTTTCCTCCATATTTTATATTGAATGCTACTATTTCAGGGAAAATACAAGTAGGGAAAACACAAGCTAATTTGCTTTTCCAAATGAATAACTTGACAGACACTGTGTACCCAAGTGTGAAGAAAAAAGCCATGCCCGGGCGAGGCTTTTCACTGGGGTTAGTTTTTAATATTTAGCATCTGATAGGCTTGTGGTCATCGGCTATCAGCTTTCAGATGAAAGCATTAATACTGAAAGCCGACGACCGAAAGCTGAAGTCCAAAAAAATATTTTTTTCAATTTTAATCCATTAAAACAATGCAATTTAATTCTATTATCATTCGCTCATTAGTGGCAAGCACGTTGTTCTTGTCATTAAATGCTTGTAATTCAACCTCAGAACCTGAACCTTCTCAACCTTATGATACTGGTATTTTTGTAGTAAACAGAGGCAATTTCTCAGATAACAATGGCTCAATCACATTCATCAACCCTACTACCAAAGTTAGTAGTTTTGATATTTTCCAGAAGGAAAATCTTAATTCAGTGGCTGGTGGAGTAGCTGACTATGCGGATGTTGATGGTTCAGGGGTAATCTTAGTAGATAATCAAACTGCTGGAAAAGACTATATCCAAATCGTAAATGCTCGTACTTTCAAAGCTATCGCAAAAATAGATTCTAACATGGTTGAAAACCCTAGTGCTGTTATAAAGGCGGGTACTAATAAAGCATATATTTCTTGTTGGGATACTTTTAATGCTGATTATTCTTATAAGCCTGGTACTGTATTAGTAGTTGATTTAACTAAAAATAAAATAACAAAAAAAATTACGGTTCAACAAGGTGCAGACAAAATGGTTGCTATTGGCAATGAGGTGATTGTTTCGTCAACTACTTACAGTGGCACAAAAAATATTTCTATTATCAATACTCAAACAGATGCTGTTTCTCAAACAGTAGAAATAGGTTCTAACCCTCGCTTGATTGGTACAGATGCAAACGGTAAATTATGGTTCTATGCAGATGAAAAATTTGTAAAATTCAACCTAAGTACTAAAACAGTCGAAAGTCGTACTGCTTTTGCTACAGAGAGTACTCTTGATCAATCGGCTAACAGTTTTACTTTCAATAAAGATAAAAATGTTATTTTCTTTGTCTATTCTTATTACGACTATGCTAATAATATAAGTAAAGGAGAAACTTATAGTTTTAATATTAATGATGCTAGTATTTCTACAGCAAAGCCATTCATCAATAAACTATTTACAGGTTTAACGACTGACCCTGCTACGGGTAACATTTACGCTGGTTTTACCCCTTCTTATAAGCAAGCGGGATATGTATTCAGATACCAACCAAATGGAACATTAATTGATTCTTTAAAAGCTGAAATAAATCCTGTAGGATTTGTTTTAAAATAATTCATCTTCAGATTGGTCAACCTTTAAAAAGTTGACCAATGTATGAAACAACTTTCCAAGTATGAAACAAACTATCAACCCTCGCTTTTTAACCTTGCTTTGCTTCATTCTAGCCATTGCCTTGTTAAGAATTGCCAATTCGGCACAGCTTACGCCTGTTGCTAACTATACACCACTAGGTGCTATGGGGCTTTTTGGTGGAGCATATTTTACTAGTCGATGGAAGGCATTTGCATTTCCTCTTCTTACAATATTAGTAAGCGATATTGTAATCAATAAGGTAAATTTTCAAGGTAAATATGGTATCATGTACGAAGGTTGGTATTGGATTTACGGCATTTTTGCAATCATTGTATTGTTCGGCAGAATAATCCTTCAGAAAATCAATGTGCAGAATATTGTATTAGCAGCGGTGATTGCTTCGGTTTCACATTGGGTTTTGGCAGATTTAACCGTTTGGATTGGCGGAGGTACAGACTTGAGAACAAACCTACCATTAACGCGGGATTGGGCAGGCTTACAACAATGCCTTGTACAAGGTTTTCCATTTATGAAAAACTTTTTGGTAGGAACACTTGCCTACTCAGCCTTACTTTTTGGCAGTTTTGAGTTGCTACAAGTACGTTTCCCAAGCTTAGCACAGACTAAAGCTTGAGGCTATCAGTCTTCGGACTTCGGCTATCTTGTATATTTTTTGTTTAATGATAAGCTTCTAAAAGCTATCATTTGTAATTTATTCTTTATCAATAATGGCAATTGCTGACTTCTGAAAGCTGATTGCCGAAAGCTATCATTATGAAAGTTGTCTCTTTTCTTCCAGCCGCAACGCAAATGATTTACGACATGGGTTTGCAAGACTTACTCTATGGCGTAACCTTTGAATGTCCGCCAACTTCAAGAACTGAAAATGAAATTTTGGTGCGTTGTGTGCTAGAAGGGAAAGACTATTCGAGTACTGAAATTGATAAGATTTTTTCAGCTTCTAAGGCTCAAGGGAAAAGCTTGTATTATGTAGAAGAAGATAAATTACAAGCCATAGCTCCCGATGTAGTAATTACGCAAGATGTTTGTGAAGTATGCCAGATTGATACAAAATGTACGCAAGCAGTAATTGATAATCTTGAGAAAACGCCTCTGGTTGTTACCCTTACCCCACAGAGCTTAGAAGATGTTTTTCAGACAGTAATTACCATTGCTACAGCGTTGGGTAGAGAAGAAGCTGCGTATCAGCACTTGGCGAAGCTTCAATTGAGAATTGATAATGTTATCGATAAACTCAGAGAACATAGAGCTTTACCCAAAAGAGTAATGTTGTTGGAATGGATAGAACCAATATATAATTGCGGACACTGGATTCCTCATCAAATTGCCTATGCAGGTGGAGTGGATATGTTAAGTAATCCTTCGGGAGACAGTATTGTAACCCAATGGGAAAAAATATTGAAGTACGACCCTGAAGTATTAATCATTGCTCCTTGCGGATTTGATACGCAAAGAAGTATAGAAGAATTGCATTTATTAACCATAAAAAGCGGTTGGGAAAACCTAAGGGCAGTTCAAAATAAAGCCGTTTTTGTACTTGATTATGATTTGTTTACCCAGCCCAGTGCATCGACCTTAGTAAATGGTATTGAAATTTTGGCAGCATTATTTCACTCTACACTTTTCACAATTCCCCAACACCTAGTTCATAAAGTTTACCCTATTTTTAATCAAACTCTAGTTACATAATTTTTGAATTATGTTTCTTCATCTAAGAAAACTCCCTCTAATCTATCTAAAGTCTGGAACGAAAGTTTCAGGCTTTTTTGTAGTTTATTCTTTATAAATCTTCACAGCAATTTATAATTCCGATACTCCCCTATTCTATAACCTGTCAGTTTCTCAACTGCCATCTTTAATTTATTTTTGAATGATAATTTTTTCTCATGAATATCATAGTCAAACATCCAATTTACGCTATCAATTCTGGCTTGCATAACGGCTGGATGTGTGCCATCAAATAGTGTTAATGAATCTATTTCTGAGTAATCAAAAGCTTCTAATACCTCTTTTATTTTATCCACATCGTGTCCTTCTCCCCAAAAATTAATCGAGCTTTTCATTTTTTCACGCTGGATTTCTGGGGGTTTTACCCAACCATAATGATAGATATAAGCATCAATTAATTTTACTTTTAATTTCTGATTATCTGCCGTTCTAAAACCTTGTGCATCCTTATAGGAATGTACTTTACCTGTATTTCTAATCACCCTGATTTCTCGTCGATACCAACGATGTGCATTACCTACATAGCGATAAGAACCATAAAAATGTGTATAGTTAAACAGCAAACCTTCTACTTCAGTTTTATGCAAATTATCCTGCATGGCTTTTTTAATAACAGGCAGGTATTTTTCATGTACTACTTCATCCCCTTGTATATAAAAGCACCAATCAGCATCAGGTGAAACAGCGGCTAAGGCTTTATCTGTTTCAACGGCAAGTACTTGTCCACCTTTGCGAAGCGAATCATCCCAAACGGTTTCTATTATTTTTATTTTTGGCGAATCTATACTTTGTATCAACGCTAATGTGGCATCTTCTGAATTTCCCACAGCTACTACTACTTCATCGCAAATTGGCAATATTGAAGTAATGGCTTCCACGATGGGATAATCAAATTTTATAGCATTCCTAACAAAAGTAAATCCAGATATTTTCATAACGTTATTCAGAAAAAGGCAGAAATTTTGGATAGTTCTCCAAAGCCTTCGGTATTTGTGAATTAAGTGGTTTTCCAGCTAAAACTGTTTCATAATACATAATATACTTCTCAGTCATTGCCTTTGCCGAAAATACATCTTGCGCATATTCATGACAAAGTTTAGGCGAAAAATGATCAACATTCTTGAGTTGTTCTACCAATTCATGTTTATGATTTGACAGAAAGCCTACCTCCGGATGAATCAATTCTGGTAATGACCCATAAGTGGTACCAAACACCGCTGAACCCATATAAAGGCTCTCAACAATGGCCAAACCAAATGGCTCGTGCCATAAAACTGGGAAAAGCAAGGCTTTGGATTGGTTCAATATTTGTAATTTTTCTTGTCCTCCTATCATCCCATGAAACCGTACATTGAGGTCGGGCGTGAAACGAAAACCCATTTTGAAATTTAAGCGACTGCCACCCATTACCACTAATTTATGATGACTCCGTTTGGCAATCTCAATTGCCCCTTTTACATTTTTCACACGCCAAGCGGCTTTTGCTAAAAAATGAAGATGTTTTCGTGGAAGGTTAAAATCTGGCTTTCCATATTCATCAAAGTCGATTCCGTTATATACAAATGCTTCTCCACCGTGGCGTTCTGCATGGTTTTTAGATACAAAAACGGTATTTTGATGTAAAGAATCTAATTGTGAGCTGTTCCCATGCTGAGTTACTACAAAAGGTTTGCGAATATATTCTTGCGGTTTTTGGTTGAGATGAACCACATCAATGTTATCAGGAATTTGTCCGTCTAATGGTTCATTCTCCTTATAGGGAATAATGTTAGCAAAAGGCGATTGTGAACCTTCTTTTACTAAAAAAGTTACTTTATGACCTAACAAACTAAGGTATTTTCCAAGCCACCAAACTACTCGTTCTGTTCCACCATATTGATTTACAGGAAGTATCGCATTATGTTGAAGAAGTATATTCATTATACATTGTTCCTCCAAAAGCTGTTGAAGAGACAAAATTTAAAAGATTTCAAGATTGTTTTCTTAATAAAAAATCATATTTAATGCTACAAATTTAAGGTATTGTCTGTGTAGTTTGACTATACTCAAAGAAATAAGCGTAATTTTGAGGCTTTAATTGAAAATCATTACATTTTAAAGATAGAAGTTTATGCGTTGCTCAGTGAATATCGCTTTTTACAATAAAATTGATCATCTAAAACTCATTTTGGCAGCATTAGAACGCCAAACGGTTAAAGATTTTGAAGTGATTATTTCAGATGATGGTTCTCGTGAAGAGGTAGTTAAGCAAATCAAAGAAATTCAAAAACATTCACCACTCCATATTAACCACCTTTGGCAAGAAGATAATGGCTGGCAAAAAAATATCATGCTCAATAAAGCTGTGATGAGTGCGAAGTCTGATTATATTATTTTTATTGATGGTGATTGTATTCCAGACGATAGATTTGTGGAAGCTCATTTAGAAGCCAAAGAAAAAGGATTTGCACTATCGGGAAGAAGGGTATATTTATCAGATAAAATTTCTAAAAAATTGACTCCTGAAAGCATCAAAAAAGGCTATTTCAAAAAGAATTTTTTGTATTTATTATTATCAGGTGAAACACGTCATGGCGAAAAAATGCTTTATGCAAGAGTCCCATTTTTTGCTAGAATGATTAACAACAAACATCGTGATATTTTAGGCTGTAATTTTTCAATTCATAAAGAAGATTTGCTAAGTATCAATGGTTTTGATGAGCGTTTCCTTTGGCCTGGTGTGGGCGAAGATTTAGATGTTTATAGAAGGCTTCGTCAAATTGGGAAATCAACAAAATCTGTAGCTTCGTCGGCTTTAGTTTACCATCTGCATCATAAAGAAACTAAAATTCCACAAGAAACTTGGGATTTGCAGAAAGTAACACAAGCAGAAACGAACCCATTTACGCCCTTTGGAATTGTAAAAAAATAAAATCGGTTTCTCAAAAACAGCTATTTTGATTAACTCATAAATTGATGGTTCTATCCTATTATTCTCTATTTTAGATACGTATGACTGCGAAAAGCAAAGTAAACTTGTTTTTACTTCTTGAACAACAATGAAAAGTGTCTCAGGTATCGTTTTAGATTAATTCGCTTTACAGCAACACGTTGTTGTATACTGATTGCAGCAAAGTTCCAATTTCTAACAATCTCTATGTCATGATCAAGTGGGCGTACACACAGCAAAGACTCTTGTAAAAAACGATTTATTACTGCATTCCACTCTATATTATTCCTATTATAATGCCCAATATTTTCACTTGCTGGCTTTACATTTCCAAATTCAGCCATCGCTACTGACAAGGCAAACTGTTCTATTAACTTTTTATTTACTTTTGCCAACAGCATATTATCACAGATAATCAAGGCCAGTTTTACTATATTCATTCCTATTTTACTAGGTAACCCTACAACACTAGCATTCCACATATAATGGTCTGCACTAATGACGATTCCTCCAAAAGATTTTTTAGCTACTTGCTTCCACATTATTGTTTCAGGTTTGCTCTTGAGGGCAGAAAGCTTCCCTTCATTCATATGCATCAAAGGATTATCCAAAATCGTTTTTATTGCTTTAATATCTGAATACAAAAAGGTGTCTGCATCCACATAAAGCACATCTTCATGAGGGTGAATCGAACAAATATATTCAATAGCTTTGATTTTTACTCTTAGAAAATACCTATATTCCCCCTCCCATTCTTCTAACAACCCTTTACTAATTTCTACAATATTTACTCGCTCGGCTACACGCTGATAGAATCTTGGTGCATCAGTCAAAATATAAATTCTATCAGAATTATCCATCTGCCCTAGAAACGAGCAAATGGAAAAGTAAGCTTGCGTATGGTTTCGCTGCTCTTCACCAAAAACCAAGTATAAAATATTCATAACTAATTAAGATTACTCAGGATGCTTTTTACAAAAGACTTCAAATGATATTTCTCTTTAATTTCTTCTGCAATGGGTTGATAAGGCATTTTGAAGAATACGCTTGGATTTTAGTGAAACATTGGATAAAATCAGTCTTTATGTTATTTTTTATATAAATTAAATACGTATTTAAGTTTACAAAAACCTAACTTTTTATTTCTATTTTACTAAAACCTCTATTATTTCTCTCCAATTTTATTTGGGTTGAAATCCTTTCTTTGATTGATTCTACGTGTGAAATAATCCCTATATTCTTTTGTCCTTCTTGCTGTAGTTTTTCTAAAGTACTCAACGCCAAATCAAGCGTTTCGGGGTCGAGGGTTCCAAAACCTTCATCAATAAAAAGGCTTTCAAGTTTTACATTCTTAGAGGCCAAGTCTGATAAGGCTAATGCCAATGACAAACTTACCATAAAGGTCTCTCCACCCGAAAGTGTTTTTACCGAACGACGCTCATTTCCCATATACTGGTCAACAATCATGAGTTCATCATCCTCATTCTCAGTGGGTTTGTCCAATAAGTACCTATCTGACAGCTCCGCTAATCGTCGATTAGATAAAGCCACCAGTCTCGCTAATGTCAAGCCTTGTGCAAATGTACTAAATTTTTTCCCTTCTGCATCTCCAATATATCGGTTTAATAATTCCCACTTCAAATTAGATTTTTCTAAGAACGCAATTTCCTGTGTTAAAACTGACACTTCGTTGAAAAGCGTGTTCTGAGACTGTATTTTTACCCTTAAATCAACCACTTCATCAGCCACTGCCTTCCGCTGTTCTTGTAAAGTTTTACTGAATTCTATAAGCTCTTCCAAGCTTATTCTTGGGTTGTCTTCTTGCTGTTTTAGTTCAAATTCTATTTTTTTACTTTTCAATTCATTTTCTAAAACGGTTATTTTTGTTCTGAGTTTTTCTTGTTCATCACGCAAGCTTTTACTTTGTTCTACAGAAAGCAATTGTTTTTGAGCTTCCTCTACATCGGTAAAACCTAAACTTTGCAAAGCCTTCAACAATTCATTTTGTACTTCTTTTGCCGCTTCACTCTTTTCTTTAATTTCTGTACGAAGTTGCTGAATTATATGTTGATTAGCAGTGATTTTTGTTTGTAATTCAGAGAATTGTTGTTGTAGTATATCACAATCATTATTGATATTCTTGCCAGCATATAAACCTTTAATGGTATCCAGAAGGGTATTTTTCTGTTCTTGAAAACCTTTTGTTTCTTTTACAATTTTGTGTAATACTCTTAAATCTTCTAATACTTTAGCAGACTTTATCAATAGGTTTAAAGCTTCTGTTTGCCCTTCTTTCAACTTTATTTGGTCTTGCACCCACGCCCTGTTCCCTACTTTATCTAGCTGTAAATTCTGTTTTATATCAGTTATTTCTACATGCTTTTCAGTTAGTTTATCCTGAAATCCTTGTTTTTTCTGCTGTTCTTTTATTTCAATTTGTCGTGCTGAAGCTATTTGTGTTGTCAAAATATTCACTTCATTACTTAATTCTTTTTCTGCTATTTTCTGAGCTTTTAAGTCTTGGTCTATCTCCACATAATTATTAGCATAGTGGCTTAGAAAAGGATGTTCCAATGAACCACAAAGCGGACAAGCTTCGTCTTTTTTCAACAAAGTAGCCCTATCTTTTTCAAAATTATAAGACTTTCCTAAACGTTCTTTTTCACTTTCTAACTGCTCTATTTTCTTAATAAGAGTAGCTAATAAGGTTTGTTTTTTTTCAAGAACAAGGGTATTCGAATTTTGGCTTTCAAGCTGAATTTTCTCCTCTTTTTCAGCTTCATTAAAAAGCGTCTTTAGGTTACTATACTCACTAATCAATTGGTTTAGTTGATGGTACAATTTCACCTCAAACTCTAACCGATATCCTTTTTCTTCTATTTCTTCTGGTGATGAAATCTCAGCAATTTCATACCATTTTTCCATCTGTACTTTCTGTGCTTGTGCTACCGATTGGATAAGCATTAACGAATTATCAGCCAATTGATTGACTGATAAACTACTTAATTGAGGAATTCTCAGGAAGGATATTGACTCGTTAATTTGCTGTTGCTTAGCTTTCAATGTACCTTCTTGTTCGCTCAACTCACGCATTAATTCCGTTACGTTTCTACGATACTCTAACAATACCTCACGTGCTTCCTCTGCTCCTACTTCTTGTTTAGTCAGCGCTGCAATGGCTTCTAGGTTTCGTTTAAATGCCTCTTGATTATTAAGTAAATCCTTCGTTTGAGTTTCTTGCCTATTTTGCAGATTTACAAGTTCTCTTTCATCATTCTTTACCTGTGCAATCTGCTCTCTGAAAGGTTCAACAAGTTGGTGTTGCTGTAATATTGGTAATTTCTCCGTTTCAAATTGTTGCCAAATAGCCTTTGTAGTAACAAAGTCTTTTTCCTTCTGAAATATTTCTTGATTGATGATTGCCAAGGCATTTTTTACTCGAATACTTTCTGAAGTTTTTTCAATATTTTCATTCGCCTGACTAATCAACAATTCTTTTTCAAGTAAATCTTTTTCCCAGTTTTCAGCAATTTCTTTGGCTACTAATTTATCTGAAACACTTTTTATTTGATTACGCTTAAGCTTTAATTCTCCACCTTTTTCATTATTAATTTCAAATGCTTTTTTACCTAATAAGCGATAAATTTGCATACCCGTAATATCTTCCAGTAATTTTCCCCGCTCGTCTTTCCCAGACTTCAAAAACTTTGAAAATTCACCTTGCGAAAGCAAAATTGATTTTACAAATTGATCATAATTCAATCCTATCAGGCTTTGATTTTTATCGGGTACATCTGTTTTTTTATTGGTAATAATCTGGTCTTTGGCTTTATCAATTAGCTCCATGCCATAATCATTTAGATTATGGTTTCTATTGACATTTATCCACCATTTAGACACATATACACCCGACTTACAAACATATTCTACTTCAACGACACATTCTTTTTCACCACGAGTCAGAATTGACCCGCCAGAACCCACTAAATCCTTAGAAATCTTTTTGTCAAATCTTGGCACTCTGTTGAACAATGCCAAAGTGATGGCATCAAGCAAGGTAGATTTTCCTGCACCAGTAGGCCCAACAATGGCAAAAAGCCCTGCTGTTGATAGTGGACTTGCCGTAAAATCAATACTATGCTCTCCTTTAAAAGAGTTGATATTTTTTAAATATATTTTATTGATTTTCATCGCCTAATTCTCCTCTTTAACTTTTTGTAATAATTCCGTAAAAGCCTCCATCAATAAAGCCTGATGTTCTTCTGAAAGTCCGCTTTCTTTTTCCAATCTTCTTTTTAAAATCTCGGTTTCATTGATGTCATCAATGTGTTCTCCTTCATAAAAAAGCTCTTCGGTACTTTGTACTTCATTTTTAAAGCTTATTCT
Organism: Arcicella sp. GW458-12-2-14-TSB2; assembly: GCF_059423785.1. Lineage (NCBI taxonomy): Bacteria > Pseudomonadati > Bacteroidota > Cytophagia > Cytophagales > Flectobacillaceae > Arcicella > Arcicella sp. GW458-12-2-14-TSB2. The sequence goes on from NZ_JBWKYN010000041.1 coordinate 31,046, forward strand.
ATGTTTCAGCACAATGGCATTGTCGTCTTCAAAAACTGCTATAATATCATTCAACTCTCTTGTTAAAAGCGGGTTATGTAATTCTTCAATTACTTCTATTTCTAAAAATGCTTTCAAAAGGCATTCGTTTTGAAAACTACTCAGTTGGCTTTTCACCTTTTCAAAATCACCACTTATTTTCTTTAATAACCTGTTTTTAGGAACAAGGATATCTTCTATCCGCGTAATTTTACCATGTTTCACTTCTAATTCAGTAATAACCTTCAAATCACTTTTTTCACTAAAACTCAACGCTATCGGCGAGCCAGAATAACGAATATGTTCTTTCCCTGACACTCTCTGTGGTCGATGAATATGTCCTAATGCTACATAATCAAGTAGCTCAGAAAAATCACTTCCTTCAAACGAAGCCAGATTACCTATCTGGATTTCTCGTTCAGATTCAGACCCGATAGAACCATTGGCATATAAATGTCCCATGGCAATAACAGGTATTCCTGGGAAACGTTCATGACAGATATTAGCTAACTGGTCATAATGGTTTTTAATACCATTTCGCACCGCTTCAATACGTCCTGAGGGTGTCTCCCCCTCCACTGGCTGACGCAAATCGGCATCTCGCAAATAAGGAATAGCACAAACAATTACCTCCTTTAAATCAATTATTTGGTCTTCAATATCAGGTGTAACACCGCCAATAACGATAACATCCAACATCGCCAGAATATCCTTTGGGGCATTCAGCATCGACACAGAGTCATGGTTTCCTCCTGTAATAATGATTTTACATTTCTGTACAATCATTTGTCGTAAAAACCAATAATATAGCATTCTGGCTTCGGCTGGAGGATTGGCAAGGTCGAAAATATCCCCAGCAATTAATAGGACATCAATCTCTCGTTCTTGGATAGTGGCTATCAGCCAGTCCAAAAACAATTTATGGTCTTCGTGAAGGTCGTATTTATGAAGTTTTTTACCCAAATGCCAATCGGCAGTATGCAGAATTTTCATGGAATGTCATTCTTATTTAAAGAATGCAAAAATACGCCTCTTAATTGAATTATAGCTTAAAAATCAATAGGCTTTACAAAAGCATAAACCCCACGATATTGAAATGTTCAATAGTTGTGGGGTTTATAAAAATCAGTTTACCTAAAAAACCTTATGTATTACTCAAATTAAAGAGCTTGAAAAAGCTGATTTTGCTAAATTTAAATGAAAACTCATGCTCAAAAGGTCGTAAAAATAAGATTAGCGCACCAATCATGATTAAAGCAAAACTTACTAAGCCATGTACAAAACCTATTAAAACATGAAATAATATTCCTAGAAATAATAAAGTACCTCTGTTATTTTTACTCATGAATAATCCTGCAAAAAGCAAAAATTCTAGGATAATTACCCACCAATTGATAATCGTTAATGAGAACGGATTTTGTAACAATGGTAGTACGATAGGTTTAAGCCAATTCGCCATTCCAAACATTGGGTCTGTAAACCAATAGTACAGCGCTGTTCCGTTTTGCCATTCTAATACACTACATTTGCCAACGGCCGAGTGTAAATAAATAACTGCTACTTGTATTCTCACTAAATCATAAAAAATAGAAGCCACTAAGTGCTTATATCTATATTTAGCACCAACCTTCGGATTCTCGGCAGTTTCCCAATGCCATAAACGACTATCTGTTAAAGTAATTGGAATTAATAAAAAACTAATCACTGTAGCGGCGTGTTCACCACCATCTACCAATGGAGCTGATGAAATTAAACTATAATTTATCCACCAATGTAACACCCCCATGATTCTAGGTCTCCAACCGATTGTTACTACAAATAAAATGACGATACTAATCCATCTTGCTAATTCAAGGTTATTGGATAATAGGCAAAAAAGACTAATTTTTCCACTTAATCCATTACACATAGGTATATCATCAACGCCCAATATTGGTCTGAATAGCGTACTTACATCATTCATTAATAAGGTAAGTAAAACACTCAACGCAATAAGCGACCTGCCTAAGCCATAAACATTACTCCAAATATTGAGGCTTAGTTTTCTTTCGATTTGATTATCTATTTCTTGCCACATAACACTTTTAGAATTACATATTTAGCTGGCATTTCTTCACTCTTTTTAAGTTCAGACCATGCCCAAGGTACTGGAGAATAACTTACTATTGCTATTGTATCTTTCAAAATAGGCATTGGAGATATATTCCTAACCTCTATTACTTTGGTAGTATCTTTTTTGATACAATCAACAAAATTTCCATTACAATGCTGCCAATCATTTTCAGATGGCTGAGGAATAATCATAGCCATTTCAACAGATTGAGCCCTAACAAGCCTATTTAATCCAAACGAATTACCCGGTTTTGAAAGTGGGGTAAGTGGATTTTGGATCCACTTACCATTTTCTTTATAATAAATTATCACTTCTTCTTCCTTTGGATTTCTGGTAAAAAAAGCCCATCCTTCGGGTAAAAATGACTGGAAAGTACTTGTCACCTCGGTATTGTAAATCGACAATGGATTATGGGGCAAAGAAATTGTCATTGTCAGAATCACAAATACAACCACGAATAGTTGCCCCACGATATATAAGGCCCTCATATTCTGAATTGATATTGTTGTGTGATTGATTTCACTAGTTGCTCTTGAAATAAAACCTCTTTCCCAAAAAGATCAGATGGGATAGGAGTATTATCAATCGCAAATAATACAACATTTACCGCTACTGCTATATTAACAGCTTCGTGCACATTCACATTTTGATTGATATTTACATTCTCATTCACATTGACATTCTTGTTTTCATTCACATTTTCGTTCACATTAAACCAACTGCCTGCTCCTATATCAGCCAATCTGTTAAAATTGACATCAATATTTCTATTAAAATTGAGATTTTGAAGACGATTGAGGTTTCGGTCAAGCTGTAAGTTTAAGTTTTTATTGGTGTTCAAATTGAAATTGATGTCTCTATCAAAATTCAAATCAAAGTTTCTGTTTTTATTCACAGCCAACATACTATTTGTATTTGGTCCGGGAAATAAATTCACCATTCTGTTCTGATTAATCTGGAGATTTGTAACCCTATTTGTCATAAGCCCTTTTAATAACCTACCTTCTGGGTCAGGCACGTTAAGAAGTTCTTTTAACTTGGCAAAATCAGATACTTCAGCCAATTCTCTTAATTTCTTCTTATCTTCTTTTGAATAAAGGCTATCTATTAGCTCGGGGTTTCTTTTTAGAATAAGCAGAGGCATCAGGGTACTTGTAGAACCAAGTATTTTCTCGCCTGCATATTTTAAAGCTGTTTGAACTAACACGGGGTCACCACTTTGTACCATTGCTCTGAACTCTTCAAAAAACTCAGGAGATTGCTTCTTAATATCTGCGATGACAAATTCTTTGTATTTATCATACGTTTTCTTTTGAGCAGCGTTAAACTTGTCAATACCAGCGTAATCTCTAATCTTTTTCAATTCAGGAATGTTCACACTCGCGTCTCCTTCGATAAACATAATATCAGAAAAGAGTTTAGCTCCATCCACTTTGGTGGTATTATTGGAGTTTCCTTTGTTTTCACAACCGCTAACTATCGCAAGCGATGTGACTAGCGCCCAATAAAGGACTACAGATTTGATTGTTTTCATCATTTAATTGATTTAGATAAATTGTTGTTTAGTAATATTTACTAGGTATAAAATTGTAAATAAATGGATGTAGAACAATCTGAAAATTATTGAGCGGTATCTAAATTTATCTAACGGTATATTTTTTCAAATAAATTATTACGCTTTTAAT
>NZ_JBWKYN010000042.1:0-34806 GCF_059423785.1 Arcicella sp. GW458-12-2-14-TSB2
GTAAACGATAATTGAAAATAATAAGGAAATAATTAATCTCTTCACGCCAGTAATTTTTTCAATCCAATGATGTTTTATTTTATTTTCCATATAATTTTATGCCACCATACCGATTAATAGAAATATTAAAAATCCCATGAAGAACATACACGTTTGAAAAAGTGTTTCTTTTTCTTCGTGGGCTTCAATCAATAATTCTTCAATTACTAAGAAAAGAAGAGCCGCCAAACCAAATGACAGTACCAATTCTAATAATTCTTGGGATAAATTTGATAGTAATGTAATCCCAATAACTGCCCCTACAAAGAACAGAAGACCTAAAACCAGTGAAATAGTTAAGTTTTTTGATTTAGATAATTGTGCATCAGCACAAGCCAAAATTACGGCTAATCCCAATGAGAATGTTTCTAATGCCAAAGCCACAGAAAGCAAAATGCCTTCCGTATTTCCTGCGGCAAATCCAACCCCTAATAATAAACCGTCAATCACTAAATCAATCCCCAAAGCTACCAATAAACCCATTGGTAAGGCTTTTTGTACTTGATTCTTATTATTTTTTTCTTCAAACTTTTCAGCAAAAAACTTTACTGAAAGCATCGTGATTATGCCCAAACTAAATCCAATACCTACTTCAATGGGTTTGTGATTTTTAATAATGTCGGGTAATAATTCTACGGCAACAACTGAGAAAACTACTCCTGCGGCAAAGTGCAAAACAGAGCTATTGAAAGCTCCGCTCGGCTTGGTGAATAACCCTACGATTCCACCCAAAAGAATAGAAAAAACGGGAATTAATGCGTACAAATAAACTGCTGAAATTTCGGTCATGTTGATTATTTTGATTAAATGTGAATGGCTCTATTATCGGTTGCCATGCAGGCTTCTCGGAATGCTTCGGCATAGGTTGGATGGGCGTGACTCGTTCTAATTACATCTTCGGCAGATGCTCTAAACTCCATCAATGATACAGCTTCGGAAATTAAATCAGCGGCTCTTGCTCCAATAATATGTACGCCTAAGATTTCATCCGTATTTTTATCGGACAAAACTTTCACTAATCCTTGTTCATCGCCACTTGCTACTGCTCTACCCAAGGCTTTGAAAGGGAAACTACCTATTTTATAAGCAATTGCTTTTTCTTTTAATTGCTCCTCCGTTTGCCCTACTGAGGCTACTTCGGGCCAAGTATAAACCACGTTTGGAATCAGGTTATAATTGATATGTGGCTTTTGTCCAGCAATAATTTCTACGACTAAGACTCCTTCTTCTGATGCTTTGTGTGCCAACATTGCTCCACGAATTACATCGCCGATGGCATATATATTGGGTACAATAGTTTGCAAAGTCTTTTCATCCACAGGGATTTTTCCTTTATCTAAAATGATTCCTAAACTTTCTAAATTTAAGCCTTCCGTAAATGGTTTTCTGCCAATTGATACTAAACAATAATCTCCTTTTAGTTCAACCGTTTGTCCGTTGCTCTCGGCGGTTACAATTACTTCGTCTCCCGTGTTTTCAACTTTTGTAACTTTATGAGAAAAATAGAAATTAGGGGAAAAATCTTTGTTCATAGCTTTTTGTAACTCTTTCCCCATTGTTTTATCCATTGTGGGAATCATGGCATCAGCAAATTCTACAAAAGTAATTTTTGACCCTAAACGAGCATAAACCGAACCCATTTCTGCACCAATAACACCTGCTCCAATAATGATTAGGTTTTTAGGAATTTCACCTAAACTTAATGCTTCGGTAGAGGTTAAAATACGTTTTTTATCAATAGGAATAAATGGCAAAATCGTTGGTTTTGACCCCGTAGCGATGATTATATTTTCAGCTACAAGGCTCTCTGACGAGCCGTCTTCTTTGATGATTTTTATCGTATTTTTATCAATAAATGAGCCTAAACCTTGATAAACAGTAATTTTGTTTTTTTTCATTAAAAAATTAATGCCATCATTGATTTTTTTGATTACACCATTTTTACGAGTTACCATTTGAACAATGTCAGCTTCTGGATTACCAATTTTAATACCGTGTTCGGCAAAAGTATGGACTGCATTAAAAAAATGTTCGGAACTGTCGAGTAACGATTTAGAAGGAATACAACCTACATTGAGGCAAGTTCCACCTAACGTGCTATATTTTTCGATTATAGCGACTGATAATCCCAATTGGGCGGCTCTGATTGCGGCAACATATCCGCCAGGACCAGAACCTATAATAATAAGATTGTATTGCATTTTATTGAATTTATTGGTTAATTAATACCGTCTTTATCATAAATATGTTTGTATTCCATTATTTTTTATTGAAAAATTTAGTGTTAAATCGGTACGAAAATCCAAGCGAAAAGAAGTATTTTGGAGCATTTTCGGTTATCCCAAATCCACCCGAAATATCAAGAATAATATCGTTATTGACTAAGTAAGTTAAACCCCCGTCCATTCGATTATCAATGGATTGTTTTTGTGGCAAAAAGCCGTAAATTTCTATGTATGAACCAATCTTTTCAGTAATTGCAAATCCTGTGGTTAGCGTATAAAGAAACGTTGGCTGTGGTGTTTCACCATCCCATTCTGTTCCCAAATTATAAGCTAATGAAAACCTTTTTGATAAAGTATGTTGCATCGTGAATCTATACGATGGAGCATAATAATTAATGTCAAATTCTCTGGTTGCAACATTTGGAACTGTTAAATGACCAATGAAAGAGGTTGTGGGAATAATTCCCTTTTCTTGGGTAATATTAACCTTAAAACCAACGGTTATGGGTGTAATACCTACGGTTCTTGCACCGTCTTTTTTTCCGAAACTAACTCTGTTATCAGACGAAATTCAAAATTTTTAGAAATCCCTAATTTCCATAGTGTTGTAGGGTAGGCTAATGATTGATTTTTATCATTTATGTTCTCAAATGTCAATCCATTTTCAGCTTGAATATATCCAACTGGAACGATAAAAGGGCATTCTGTTTGGTCGGGTCTGTCCAACTGAATTGGCGATTGTGAAATGCTTTCATAAGAAAGAAAGATTCCAATAATTCCAGCTAATAAATTTATTTTCAACATTATATCTTTACGTTAAATTAATTCTAACGTAAAGATATAAATTTAGATTAATCTAAAAATATTTTTAGATATATTTATAAATCATAAATTTTGAAAATATTAATCTACCACAATCATCAACGAAAATTTATTTCTGACCATCTTGTAGTCTTTCCCTTTGAAATTTCCAGCCGTTTTGTCCAAATATTCCATCTCTACCATATACATTCCTTTCATGTTGGGTTTGAAAATAGCTTCGCCTTTGGCATCCGTAAACTTGAACTTCTCCCAACCTTCTGGATTCGTGATGGTTAGTTTTGCTTTGGGATTTATTCCTTTATTTTTGAAGGCAGTCAGCTTAATATCTTCATTCATTTTTGTAGGAATAACGTCTAAAAAACCTTGTTCAGAAGCATTTTCGGCACTTTTTCCAACAACATATTGCGTTCTTAAATACTCCGTTGGTCTGAGAACATCAAAACCATGAACCGTCCAATCCACGACTTCTCTTACTTCATTAATGCCAATTATTTGAAACAAACCTTCGGAAGTTGGTGTGAAAGTTCCTTCAAAACAAGTCTCTGTTTGGGTAAGAGAAATGGGTATTTTGTTGCCTTTGGCATCAATTACATACACCGTAAAATCTTTCAAAAATGCTATTTTAGCTCCTTTTACTCGTTCTTGGTTTTCGTAAGCTCCAAAAACTAACTGGATTTTGGCGGGTTCTCCCACTTTGCCAGAACCTTTTACTTCCAGCCAATCCCCGTGGGCAGATAGTATAAAGGGGAATAATAAAATAGCGAGTAATACGATTGTTTTTTTCATTTGATTTTGGTTTTTAAATTTTAAATTTACTCATTAATCTTCATCTCCGCCACCACCTTCACTTTTCAGTAAATGACTTTGGATATAATATGCTCCCTTCGTTACGATTTTGGCATTTTTTTCAACCGTTTGCAGGGGCGTAACTTGCACGAATCCTAATTGTCCATTGCCCATTTTTACTTCAATTCTTTGAAAATGATAGGTTTTCCCTTCGGTTTTCTCCGTTTTGTCGGTTGTGGTTTCGTTCTGTTTTTTCTCTTCGTGACCTTCTTCCATCACAAACATAAACTCTCGTCCATCGGCTTTTACGATGGCATCCGTGGGTAAGGCTTGCACGGTGATTGCTCCCACATCAATCAAAGCATTCACGTACATTCCAGAAATCAACATTTGCTTTTCATTCACAATATCAGCGTGAACGGCTACGGATTTGCTTTCGTTGGCAAAGGATTTTCCAATACTAAAAATCTTCCCTTTGATTTCTACATTGTTTTGATTGGTCAAGATAAAACGGACATTCTGCCCTACTTTGACTTTGTTTAAATCCTTTTCATACACCAATAAATCCACGTGCATTTTTGAATTATCCACAATGGAAAATAGGGGAGTTCCCACTTCGGCATTACTGCCAATTTTTATATTCACGGCGGTAATGTAGCCCGTAATGGGGGCTGGAACGGCTAAAATAGGCGTTTCTGAACTGCCACCCATTTGCAAAGTTTGCCCCATGATAGAAATTTGTCTTTGAAAAGTTTCAATTTTCTTCTTTTCTAAATCCAAATCAGAACTTACTTTTTGGAATACTTTTTTAGCATTTACATTTTCATCGGTCAATTCTTTTTGTCGGGCATATTCGAGTTCTAAATAATCTTTATTCACTTTTGCTGTTTGTAATTCCGCTTGTAATTTTTCCTTTTCTAAGCGTAAATTATTAAATGCTAAACTCTGAATGGTTGCTAATGATTGCCCTTTTCTTACAAATTGCCCTTCAATAACGTTGATAGTTTTGACAATTCCACCCATGAACACCGAAACATCCGCCTGATTTTGTGGGGGTAGTTTGGTATAACCATTTGTGTTAATTACTTCGCTTAAATTCTTTAATTCGTAAGTTCCTAAAATGATGTCGGAATTTTTGAATTGTGCTTCGTTCAGTTCCACTTCTTTCACGGTGGATTCCGTTGCTGGCTTGGCTTCTTCTTTGGTTTCTGGTTTGGCAGTATTTTTACAATTTGATAAGGCAAAAGTTAAAAATAATGCACTAAGGATATATGTGATTTTCTTATTCATTTTTCTGATATTTAGTTATTTAACAAAAATTGAAGGTTGATAACGCTCTGGTTATAAGAATAAATGGCTTGCAAATTATTAAGCTGAATTTCTCGGGCGGTTTGAATTCCTTGCAGGTATTCGATGTATGAAATATCCCCGTTGAAATAGGCTTTGGCGGCATTTTGGACAATAATTCTGGCATTAGGAATGGCAGCATTTCGGTAATAATCCAACAAAGATTTTGAGGCAGTAAGCTGTTGTATTTCTTGGGTATAGGCTCCGTTTAATTGACTTTGTTGGAGTTCTACGTTTTTACTTTCCATTAAAATACTGGTTTCCGATGCTCGTATTTTTGCCTTATTACTTTTTGTGCCAAATATGGGAATTGATACGCCAAGCGTAATGCCCTGAAAACGAGGAATGCCATTATAATAAACGGTTTTGCTTTCCACTTCTTGATTTCCCGTGAGTGATTGTATGAAATATCCGCCCGTGAATTCGGGTTTTATTTGGGCTTTATCCACTTCTTTTTTAGCCCGTGCCACGTCAATTTGTTGGATAGCGAGTTGCAGGGACGGATTTTGTCTGAGCATCGTTGAATCCATCAACGCCATAAAATTGACGGGGACAAAATCGGTAGGACTTACTTCAAAATCCGTTTTAAGATTCAAAAGAGTTTTCAACTTTGTTTTTTCAATGACGATGAAGTTTTCATTTTGCTTAATTTGTTGTTGCAATTCTTGTTCCTTCGTAATGGCAGTTGTCTTTTCTAACTGATTGGTCTCACCCGTTTTGAACCGTAAGGCAGAAGCATTCACGAAAATTTTGAGCAATGAATCTTGTTGAAAATTATTTCGATTTACTTGTTGCAGGTATAAAATGGCGTTCCACGATTGTCTAATCTCGGAGGTAATTTGCTGTTTTGTGAGGTTCTTTCTTAATTCTGCATTTTTAACATTGGCGTTCAATAAACCTTTCTGAGCTTTCAATAAATACGGATTAAAACTTTGGGATATGCTGTAATTTTGGTCAAAATTTCGGGTATTATACTGACCTAACATGGTGTTGATGTTGGCTTTTGGTATTTGCAAAGCCGTACCTTTCAACTGATTTTGCAGTTCAATATCTAACTCATTTACTTGAATTAAAAGATTATTTTTTACCCCCATGTCAAGAGCTTCTGGCAAAGTGAGGGTTGGTAAGATTTGAGTATTTTGAGCGTTTATATTACCTCCCATTAATAACAAAAACAAGACTGAAAGCGTTGAAACAACCTTTTTTGTCTTTGCCTTGAAACCATTTTCAAAGTAAAAATACAGAATGGGCAATACTATCAGGGTCAGTAGAGTAGCCGTAATGAGTCCCCCAATCACCACCGTTGCCAATGGTTTCTGTACTTCTGCCCCTGCACTATTACTTAATGCCATGGGTAAAAAACCCAAAGATGCCACCGAAGCCGTCATGATTACGGGGCGTAGTCGGGTCTTTGTTCCTTCTTTTATTCGCTCCAAAACATCGTTTATTCCTTCGGCTTTTAGTTGATTAAAATAGCCAATCAATACGATTCCATTTAGCACTGCCACGCCAAAAAGGGCAATAAAACCAACCCCTGCCGAAATACTGAATGGCATTCCACGCAACCACAGGGCAAACACACCCCCAATGGCTGAAAAAGGGATAGCCGTAAAAATTAAAATGGACTGTTTTACTGAATTAAACGTAAAAAACAACAACACAAAAATGAGTAAAAGAGCCACGGGAACTGCCACTGCCAAACGTTTATTGGCTTCTACTAAGTTTTCAAATTGCCCTCCATAAGTGATATAATATCCCGCAGGAAGTGTTAGTTTTGCGTCTAATTTTTGCTGAATTTCATCGACAATCGTTTTTACATCTTTGCCTCTAACATTAAATCCTACGGTAATTCTTCGTTTTCCATCTTCTCTACTTATCTGCATGGGACCAGGTTCAAAGTTGATGTCTGCCACTTGCTCCAAAGGAATTTGGTTTCCCGATGGGAGGGTAACAAAAAGTGTTTTCAGGTTGGTAATGTCCTGACGGCTATCTTGTGCCAAACGAACGACCATATCAAATCGTTTTTCACCTTCATAGACGTACCCTGCGGTTTCTCCTGCAAATCCCGTCCGAATCACTTTATTCAAATCGCCCACGTTCAAACCGTACAAAGCCAATTTATCTTTGTTATAACGAACCGTAATTTGTGGTAAACCGCTTACTCGCTCGGCTTTGGCATCCGTTACGCCTTCAACCCCTTGAATTAGTTTTAGGGTTTCTTCGCCTTTACTCACCAGCATTTCTATATCTTCCCCAAATATTTTGATGGCTACATCACTTTTAACTCCCGAAATTAATTCGTTAAAACGGAGTTGAATTGGTTGCGAAAATTCGGTACTTACCCCAGGAATATCCGAAAGAGCTTCTTCCATTTTTTCCATCATTTCTTCTTTGGTTTCGGCAGATGTCCAATATTTTCTATCCTTCATTTTAATCACAATGTCGGCGGCTTCCATCGGCATTGGGTCAGTCGGGATTTCGGCACTTCCTATTTTACTCACTATCATTTCTATTTCTGGAAATTTTGCTTTCAGAATTTGCTCCGCTTTGGTGGTGGCTTCCACTTCTTGCGAAAGTGAACTCCCCGAAGCAATAATGACATTGGCGGCAATATCGCCTTCATCGAGTGTTGGGATAAATTCCCCACCCATTTTGCTAAAAACAAACAAGGCAATGATTAACAATAATAAAGCGATGCCTACAACTGTTTTTTTCATGGTTAAACCCCAAGATAAAAGCGGTTGATACACTCGATAAATAGCATCAATTATTTTATCAGAAATATTCTTTTTGTGAGAAATCGTTTTACTGAGAAACAAAGCGGAAATCATCGGAACGTAGGTCAATGAAAGAATAAAAGCCCCCAATATGGCAAATGAAACGGTTTGTGCCATTGGTTTAAACATCTTTCCCTCAATACCGACCAATGCCAAAATAGGCAGATAAACAATCAGAATAATGATTTCGCCAAAGGCAGCACTACTTCGTATTTTCACCGATGCTTCATACACTTTTTCATCCATTGCTTTACTCGAAAGTTTGCCTTCTGGATTGAGATGTAAACTGTGAATGATGGCTTCTACGATGATTACTGCCCCGTCCACAATCAAACCAAAATCAATGGCTCCCAAACTCATCAGGTTACCACTAACGCCAAAAAGATTCATCATACTCACGGCAAAAAGTAGAGCCAAAGGAATCACCGATGCCACCACTAAACCCGCTCGCCAATTACCTAAAAGTAAAACCAAGACGAAAATGACAATTAAAGCTCCTTCGATTAAATTGGTCTTAACCGTATTAATGGCTCGACTGACCAAGTTAGCTCTATCCATAAATGGCTCAATATCAACACCTTCTGGCAATGATTTTTTGATTTGTTCCATTTTTACTTTTACTCTCCCCACCACTTCTGAACTGTTTTCACCTTTCAGCATCATGACCATTCCTGTTACTTCTTCGCCTTTTCCGTCTTTGGTAACTGCCCCATAACGGACACTACTGCCACGCTGAACGGTTGCTACATCTCGGATTAAGATGGGTATTCCGTTGTTATTTTTTACTACAATTTTATTAATATCGTCCATTGAATTGACCATACCAATCCCTCTGATAAAATAAGCGTATGGCTTTTTGTCAATGTAGGCACCGCCCGTATTTTCGTTGTTTTTTTCGAGGGCTTCAAAGATTTCCGTAATGGTGGTGTTCATGCTTTTCAGCTTATCTGGTTGTACCGCAATTTCGTACTGTTTCAAGAAACCACCCAAAGTATTTACTTCGGCAACTCCTTTTGTACCAATCAATTGTGGACGTACAATCCAGTCCTGAATCGTGCGTAATTCGGTGGCATCATATTTTTGTTCAAACCCTTTTTTCGGAAAAACCACGTACTGATAAATTTCTCCTAAACCTGTACTGATGGGGGCTAAATTAGGATTTCCCAATCCTTTGGGAATTCTATCTTGGGCTTCTTTTAATCGCTCCGAAATTTGGGTTCTTGCCCAATAAATATCTACTTCTTCTTCAAAAACTACCGTAACCACACTCAGCCCAAAACGGCTAATGGAACGTAATTCGACCACTTTTGGAATAGATTTTACGGATTGTTCAATGGGATAAGTAATAAATTGTTCAACTTCTTGGGTTGCCAAAGTGGGAGAAGTCGTGATAATTTGAACCTGATTATTGGTAATATCGGGTAAGGCATCAATGGGTAATCGGGAAAGAGAATACGCTCCCACCAGTACCAACGCCAAGGTGAATAATCCCACAATAAATTTATTATTGATGGAAAAATGAATGATTTTATCTAACATTTTTTGAATATAAATTTTATTAAAATACAGAAAACCATACTGAAAAAAGGTTCTCAGTAATGATTAAAAACAGTAAGTTATTAAAATTTAGATTTTGGGCGGTTGCCAGATATTTCCGTGAAAGTTAGAAGCGAAAGCATCATTTTCTACCATGATTCTTTCACGCTGAGGGAAAAAAGAAGGGGGCGTGTCCGTAATTAAAACGGGGCATTGAAAACTAAAACCAATATTTGAACCACAACAGGCACAAGTACAGAAAGGGGAACAAGATTCAGAATCTTCTTGGTGTTCGTGGTGATTCGTTTGTGCGAAAGTTTTTTTGTCATTATCCAATACCTTACAATCCTGCATATCACCACAAGGCAAACACGAAAGAATGAGAATATATAAAGACAATATGACTGAAAAGAATTTCATTTAGCAAATTTACGATAAAAATTGATGCAACAGGTAGGCAAAAGGGTATTTTTAATCTTAATAACTATCAACGTAACTTCTGCACTAAATCCCATACTATTATTAAAATGCGTTGAAATTTTGATAATTCAGCTTACATAATATCGAATTCACGAAGGTAATCAAACACTTTTTGCAATCTTCTCCATAATCTGATGATTCTCTCCAAATCGACAAAGTGCCTCGCAATGTTGGCGAAGTTCTGAGAATAGAATGTACTTAATGGGTGTTTTTATTTGTTTGATAGAGGGGCGTGAAAGTTGTGAAACTACGTCCTTTTCTCGGCTATTGGGTACGACTAAATAGAAAATTTCATCCCCGTCCGCAATGGAGTAGGAGAGGTCAGTTAATCGTAAAATACCCGAATAAATACTGGTACTTTTCTCCACTTCAAAAGCGCAAATTACATTATTTGTACCTTTCGCAAACCATAAAACATCAATCAGTTTAATGGTATTGGCAGTTTCTTTTTCGCAATTGATGGTTGGAAATTTATCAGGACTCATAAATGAGAAACTTTTTCCATCATAAGACCTTGAACGGTCATTGGATGCCACAAAAGCATCATACCCCAAACTTTGTCCAATTTTCAAGAGGTGAAATTGCATTTCAGAATGTTGATTATCTTCTTGTTTTTCCTCTTGAATTTCCTTTTGACGTTTTTCGATACTTTTCTCTAACTTATTTCTTTCTTCTTCGCTCAAATATTCGTCTTTACCAATCAACATTTTTTGCGTTCCAATCTCAAAAAAAAGCCCTGCAATCGCCCCTAAATCGTTGGAAAGATGGGCTTTGTGTTTGTTATTGGTTTCCATTAATACCTCTCTGATTTTTAGGTATTCAGACCATGAACCCAACTTCTTTTTATCGTTGAATAAAGCATTAAATCCATTCACAATGGCGGTATTGAATGGTGGGAATAAAGTAGGATGTAGGAAATACAAAATACTTCCAACGGCTGGACCTAAACCTTTTATTTTCAAAGCATCCAATCGGACAATTTCTTTAATAATTTGTTCTTCCGATTTAGCATTAATACAGTTTTCCAAAAACTGCCCAAAAGCCATTTTATTCCCTTGATGCTCGTAAATATCAGGGATTCGCAGTTTTGGTTTCCAATAAAAGGGATGCGAAATACCCACAAATATTTGTTTCTGTTCGGCTATACAACTCAACACAAACTCCAAAGAACTTCCTTTAAAATCATTAGGAAAGGTTTTACTTTTTATGTCTTCTACCACCTGCAAAACCCCTCTACGGATAGTCCGAAAGGCTTTTAGTCGTTGGTCGTTATCAATAAACCAAGTATTGAAAACGCTTTGGCTATCGGTTTTGTATTGGGAAATAATGTGGTTTAAATCAGTAGTCATTATTGATGAAATTTCATAAATTATTAAAATTAGTAATATAAGTCTTTCGTTCGGTGTTCAATAAAACTTTCACCTTTTTAGAATCATTATTAATACCAATATTAACATACATAAACTTATTATTCACATCACTGACAGCATTTTTTAATAAATATTTTTTTGAATAACCATTTTAAGAATTTCATATTTGTATCATTTGTCGTTGAATATAAGCGTGATTGTGCATCTTTATTTTCATTTTAATCCAAGCGGTTTCATCAAACGCAATTTTATTTCTTTTTAACTCTTTTCTGAAAAGCATATCCAACGCTTTATCAGAGATAAATAACCAGTTATTTTTCATTTTTTCTCCGCTTTAAAATATGAAAATGTACCAATTAAGGTATTAATTGATTGCAAAATTGTAATTTCCTTAAAACCAACTTCTTTGATAAAATCTGGCAACTTCCCTTTTACATTATCATTCGTAGTTTTGAATCCGTCTAACAACTGAACAAATAAAAAGGTAAAACGCATCAGTAAATTTTGGGCTTTCCCCCAATCTGCAATAATAAGTGTGCCATTGGGTTTCAAAACTCGGTAAATCTCTTTGAGACAAAACCATTTAGTATCGACATCCAATTGATGAAACACTAAGCAACTATACACTTTATCAAATTGAGCATCTTGATAAGGAAATATCCCACCATCATATAAATCCAAAGTCACCCCTAACTGTTGATTTATTAATTTATGTTCCGCAATTTCTTTAACTTTGAGGTCAATATCAAGTCCAGAAAGCTGTATGGTAGGATTGTGTGTTTTGAGTTTAATTAAATTCTGCCCCGTACCAAAACCAAATTCTAAAATTTTCTCATCTTTTTGAGGGTTAATTTCTTTAATTAGTGTTTCACGAATTCTTTTTTCAGGCATCGTCAAACGAATCGTTAGGTCATAATAATTGGTCAAAAAATCATAACCTAACGCTGGAATGAATGGTTTGTCTTGCATATTAGTATCAATGTTTATGGTCAGTTTTATTCATTTCACTTTCGGGCATACAATGGTTTTCATAGAGGCAATGAACCGCACAAGCTCCCTGTTGCTTATAATTATTGTGCAACAACATGACGGTTTCACCTTTGGCATTAGTTACTTTACACATTCCTGAATGATTCGCTTTTCCGATGGTATATTTCTCTTCGTTATCCTTGAAATAATACACAAACGAGCCATTTTTAGGGGCTTTTCCAATAACTTTTCCGTTTAAATCCACGATGTTTCCATTACCGTCGATTTGGGTCATTGATTTTCCAGATGGGTCAAAACTGCCTTCTGGTGTCATTTTACCAATAATAGTATTGTGGTTCATAATGTGTCCCTTTGAATCAACCATTGGCGTTGATTTTTGGGCGAATACACTTAAAGAAGCGGTTACTACTAATGCGATAATTCCGATTATATTTTTCATTTTTTTCTGCGGTACGTCGCCACGTTTGGTTAAACTATATCATTAAATTTTCAAACTCTTCAATCTCAAAGCATTTACAATTACAGATACTGAACTAAAACTCATCGCTAAGGCGGCAATCATTGGCGAAAGTAGAATTCCAAAGAATGGATATAAAACTCCTGCCGCAATTGGAACGCCTAAAACATTATAAATGAAAGCAAAAAATAAATTTTGCTTGATATTTCTCATCACAGCGTGGCTCAAATTTTTGGCTTTCACAATACCTTGCAAATCTCCTTTTACAAGCGTTATTTTGGCACTTTCAATCGCCACATCCGTACCCGTTCCCATTGCAATTCCAATGTCAGCTTGTGCCAAAGCGGGAGCGTCATTTATGCCGTCTCCTGCCATTGCCACTATCTTTCCCTCGGCTTGCAAACGTTTAATTTCTTTGAGTTTATCCTCTGGCAAACAACTCGCTTTATATGAACTCAGATGTAGTTCAGTTGCCACCGCTTTTGCCGTATTTTCATTATCCCCCGTTAGCATTATTACCTCGACACCTTGTCGCATTAATTCCTGAATGGCATCCTTACTGGTTGATTTGATAGCATCAGTAATTGAGACAAACCCCACCACATTTCCACCAACAGAAATATAAGAAACGGTCTTCCCCAATTTCTGTTCGGCAATAATTTTTTGTTCAATATCCCCTGCAATTATTGCTCCTACTTGCTCCATTAGCTTTTTATTACCCAAAGCTACTTTACTATTATTCACCGTTCCGATAACTCCTTTGCCCGAAACAGCCTCAAAATCTTTAACTTCTATCAGAGAAATATTTTTGGTTTTGACATATTTTACTACTGCTTCGGCTAAGGGATGCTCGCTGTATTGATTCAGCGAGGCAATATTTTGCAGAATTTTTACTTCATCATTTTCACTTGAATAAACTTTTTCAACAGTAGGTTTGCCTTCGGTGATTGTGCCTGTTTTATCCGTAATTAAGACGTTTATTTTGTTCAAATTCTCTAAGGCTTCGGCATTTTTTATCAAAACGCCCGACGTTGCTCCTTTGCCAACGCCCACCATCACGGACATGGGTGTTGCCAATCCCAAGGCACAAGGGCAAGCAATTATCAAGACCGCAATGGCATTAATAAACCCG
The DNA here is from genome assembly GCF_059423785.1 of Arcicella sp. GW458-12-2-14-TSB2. Classification (NCBI taxonomy): domain Bacteria; kingdom Pseudomonadati; phylum Bacteroidota; class Cytophagia; order Cytophagales; family Flectobacillaceae; genus Arcicella; species Arcicella sp. GW458-12-2-14-TSB2. Next base: position 13,962 of record NZ_JBWKYN010000042.1, read on the forward strand.
TAAACTAAGGCGGGTTCTGGGCCAAATTTTGCCCAAATCACAAAGGTTATTGCCGAAACAATGACCACAATTGGCACAAAATATTTGGCAATATTATCCGCTAATTTCTGAATAGGAGCTTTGGAACGGCTGGCATTATTAACCATCTGCACGATTTGGGAAAGTAGGGTTTCTGCCCCTACTTTCTCAGCGATCATCACAAAAGATTTGTTGCCATTTATCGTTCCTGAACTAACCGCATCACCCATAATTTTATCCACTGGAATTGGCTCACCCGTAATCATGGACTCATCAATGGTACTTTCCCCCTCAGAAATTTTGCCATCTACGGGGATTTTATCACCTGGTTTTACCCGTAATAAATCCCCTTTTTTTATGTCGTGGATTGAAATAATGCTATCGTTTCCGTCCTTAACCAAAGTGGCTTCGGTTGGGGCTAATTTTAACAATTCTCTGATGGCTCCACTCGTTTGACTGTGGGCTTTCGCTTCTAATAATTGCCCTAATAAAACCAAAGTCAAGATGACGGCGGTTGCTTCAAAATATAGTGAAACCGTTCCGTCCATGCTTTTAAACTCATTTGGGAACAAATCTGGGAATAACATTCCAACAATACTGAATAAAAAAGCTACGCCCGTACCAATTCCTACGAGCGTAAACATATTGAGATTCCAAGTGATAATTGACTTCCAAGCCCTCACAAAAAACATCCAACAAGCATAAAAAACCACTGGCAATGTTAAAATAAACTGCACATAATTCCATTTTTGCATATCCATCATTTTCATTAACGGACTGTTGGGAATCATGGAAATCATCGCAATAGCAAAAACGGGAACTGTGAAAATTATGGCAACTTTCATTTTCTTCCATAATTCGTCATACACCTTATTTTCATCGCTATCACTCGGTTGCATTGGCACTAAATTCATCCCACAAATTGGACAAGAACCTGGGGCATCCCTAATGATTTCGGGGTGCATGGGGCAGGTATATTGTGCTTTCTGGGCTATGGTTTGTTCTTGAACCAAGTGCATTCCACAAACGGGGCAATCTCCCGCTTTGTCATACATTTTTTCTCCTTCGCAGTGCATGGGGCAATAGAATTTACCCGTGCCATTGGCTGATATATTTGCGTTTTCAGCATCTTTTACTTCATGATGATAATTCATTTCTGAACCGTCACCATCTTCAATAACATAGTTTCCAACCTTAGAAAGTGCCGTTTGCAGCACATCAGTAGCAATATGTTTTTGCATCGTGATGGTTGCCATTGGTGGATTCAACATAACTTCGGCAGATAATCCTTCGATTTGGTTGAGCGTTTTTTCTACCGTAGTTCGGCATCCATTACAACTCATTCCTGATACTTGATATGTGTGGGTCATTTTTCAATTATTTTACAAAAAAAAGACATGAACATCTGGCTTTGATTCCAAAAATCATGTCTTTTTTTAAAATTTTACATTTTACAGGCTTCGGCACATTTTCTACACGCTTCGGCACAAGCCTTGCAACAAGCGGCATGATCTGCGTGTTTTTCACATTCAGCGGCACAGGCTTCACAACATTTTACGCACAAAGCACAAAGGGCATCCACAAATTGTGAATCTCTGGCACATAGTCTCGCACACAAATCACAAATGTCCGCACAGTCACGACATAGTTTCACACACTCTTCATGTCCCGCCATGGTTAAACACATGGTGGCACATTTTTCACATTCAATCATGCAAGCTAAACAGGCATCAATACATACTTTTGAATTTTTCATCTTTAAATTGTTTACATTTCATAGATTAGTTTCTATAAAACATAGTTCTGATAATCAGCACTTTATTTGTTACACAATTCGTAATGAATTTTATATAATTATCTGATTGCTTCTAACCTACCACTAAAGTTTTACCAGTATCCATCAACTTTGTTGGGTAGGTTTTTAAACCATTACTTCCATTTTGATTTAAACACTTTCCCATAGTATCATATCTTGCCTCATGAGCCGTACAGTAAAATTCATTGTTTTTCGTAAAGGTAACTTGCTTTAATTGCTGATGACTACAAATCAATGTTACTGTCACAAAAGTTCCTGTCATGGTCTTTGCAATGACTACATCATTTTTAATGACATATCCACCGTTTGTCTTTAAGTTGGCATTGGCAGTGTCTTCAAGGTTAAGCGTAAATCGTGTTACATCTGGCACGACAGCGGTTTCATTTTTACAAGCGGTTAATGTACCTGTGCAATAAACAGCCCATAAGACAGCACCTCCAAGACCAAGATTTTTTAAGAAATCTTTCCGAGAAATTTGATTTGTTGTTTCCATTATTTGACTATTTTATCATTCACATTATTACATTCAAAAAGGTCTTTGTTTTGAGCATTTATTCGTTGAATTTAGGTATTATTTTTAGTAATGCCATGTCAAACCAATTCCCCATTTGTAATCACTGTCATAATTGGTACTTATCGAAATTTGTTTTGCCACCATATATCTAAACCCTAACGTATATTCTTTATCCGTATTAACCCGCCAATCGAAGAAAAAATTATTACTCAATGGCAAATCTCTTCTTTCTAATTGAAGACGAACTCTACCTGTTTGATCAACCCGCCATTCTGAACGGACTAACATTGGTAACAAATAATACACTCCTGCATCAAATACTTTACGGTTGTCTTTTGTGTTTGATTCATTATAAAGCGATAACGTTTTGTTAGCTCTGGAATCAAATCCAATATAGAATGCCAAAAATTGTTTTTTATCTATGTACCTAAGTAAATGAGTTTCTGTTTCATAATTACCATCCCAACTTACCCGTCCTTCAAATTCTAAGGCATTTTTATTATTGGAAATATTGCCACTTAACCAAGCACCTTGTGAATGTACCGATAAGTCATACCAAGGATATAAAGCATTATCTTCTCTTTTTAATTTTTTGTAATTTGTCTTTGCAAATTCATTTTGCTCACTTCCTTCATAACTCACTATTCTTGCCATACCACTCATCATGTGATATAAAATGTGACAGTGAAAAAACCAGTCTTTTTCTTCATTGGCTTCAAACTCAATGGTTATGGTTTCCATCGGTTTAATGTCGAAAGTATGTTTCAATGGAGCGTACTCACCTTGTGCATTAATAAATCGGAAGTAATGTCCGTGTAAGTGCATTGGGTGTCGCATCATGGTAGTATTTTGCAAAATAAATCGCACTTTTTCCCCCTTACGAATAGTAATTTTGTCTGAATTTGATAATGTTTTATCATCAAACGACCAGATATATCGAAGCATATTACCCGTAAGTTTTAATTTTACTTCTCTGAGTGGTAAGGTCGAATCTATGGTAGTGGGATTTATTGAACGTAACATATCATAGTTGAATTCACTTGGCATTTCCATGTTTCTCATCTCCATTCCACCCATATTACCCATATCCATTTTGGTAGAACTTGAATCCTTTGTCATATCCATTCCCTTTTTGTCCATTCCCTCCATTTTCATATTATCCATATTCGTCCCTTTCATATTCATTCCCTCCATACCCATCCCGTCCATTTTCATACTACCCATTTCTCGCATCATTTTGAAATAATTAAGTTTGGGAATTTCGGGAGCATTTATAGATGTTCCTTTACCAAAAAATCCTGACGAATAACCAGTTACATCCCAAGAAGTAGCTCTTAACTCGGCTGTACCGTTTTCTGGAACAGTAATTAGTACGTCATACGTTTCGGCAATGGCAATTTCTAATTTATTTACAGATACAGGGCTTACATTTACACCATCGGTTGCAATTATACGCATATAGCTATTACCATATTGCAGATTAAAATAAGTAGATGCAGAACCATTTATAATCCGAAGACGTACTACTTCACCTGGTTTTGCGTCTTTAAACTCACTTTTTTCTTGACCATTCATTAAAAATTTATCATAATACACATCTGATACATCCATCGCCGGCATTCGTTGCCATTCTTGTTTAACTTTGTCCTTGAAGTAGCCCGCAGCAATGGCTTCACCATAACTTTGTAATGCCCCTTTTTTGATAGCGTACCATTCTCCACCTTTTTTTAAATACCGTAAAACTTGTTCTGGTTTATTATCCGTCCAATCTGATAAAAGCATGACATATTCTTTTAATTTTGCTTCTGGCTTTGCAGCATGTATTACTATTGAACCATACAATCCATTTTGCTCTTGCAACATAGTGTGTGAGTGATACCAATAAGTGCCGCTTTGAATGAGTGGAAAAGTAAAAGTATACGTTTCGCCAGCTTCAACCGGTACTGTGGTAAGGTAAGGTACACCGTCTTCTTTATTGGGTAATAATAAGCCGTGCCAGTGAATTGATGTTTCCATGTGCATTAGATTATGGACATGGATAATGGCTGTATCACCTTCGGTAAATTCTAAGGTTGGAGCTGGAATACTGCCATTTATTGAAACCCCCTTACGGTTTTTGCCCGTATAATTTACTATGGTGTCATTTACATATAAATCATACGTTATCTTTTTGCCTCGGTAAACACTATCAGTTATCACTAACGGTTTTAAAGATGTATTATAGGGTGTAGTTTTTTGAATAACTGCATTTTGAGGCATACGCATTTGCATTGAATGCTTTATCTGAGCATTACTTAACACTGGTAAAAGTAGGATAAACAGTATCTTTTTCATTTCAAATTAGGTTTCTTTTTCTTCAATGGGTTATTATCTTGAAAACGAATTGTATCCATTGCATTTTTTGAAGGCATTTTCATATCTCCCATATCTTTTTTCATATCCATTCCTTTCATGTCGCCCTTATCCTTGTTCATATCCATGCCTTTCATGTCGCCCATATCCTTTTTCATATCCATACCTTTCATGTCGCCCATATCCTTTTTCATATCCATGCCTTTCATATCGCCCATATCCTTTTTCATATCCGACCCTTTCATGTCGCCCTTGCCTTTTTTCATATCCATACCCTTCATAGCACCCATATCTTTTTTCATATCCATACCTTTCATCTCAATCGTTTCTTTCATATTAGATTTTTGAGTGCCATCTTTAAGATTTTGATTGGATTTCATATTAGGCATATTTTCCATTTTTGGCATTGTACTACCTGAGTCTACATGAGGTTTTTTCTCGGTATGATTTTCCATTGGCGATGTGCCATCCATTTTCATATCTATCATACCAACACCATCCAGATTTTTGTGTTCATGTTCTTCCATCAAATATTTACCTTGTGGACCAACGCCAAAAACGTGTGTCAGTCTTGCACCATGATGCCCAGCAATTGAAAGAAAAAGAGCTGATAAAATTGCCCCGATAAGAATTATAATTTCATAAGACCGCCGATTGGTTATATAGAAAATACCTATCCCTCTCAACAAAAAGACTATTCCTGATGTCCAAAGTGTATATTGAGCAAATTCTTCATGATTAGCAAAGGTTTCTAAGGCTTCTTTGGGTGCATTTGGGGTAATCATTGCATGAAAAAGAGTACTTACTAATAAGGCAGAAAAAAAACCGCCTGCCATAATAAGTAATGTTGCCAAGCGAATCTGAGCCCAATTGGGTTTCCAAACTACCGCCACTTGAAAAGCTACTGCAATGAGTATCAATACAACTGGAAAATGTATTACTAATGGATGAAGGGATGGAAAGTCTTTAAACATATCTTTGTTATTTTACTAATTTCTTATTTTAAATTTTTCCAAAATGTTGATTATACGGAGTTCCGAACCAATTGAGATTTTGCATAACCTCTCTCAAATCTTATCAAGACAAGAATACATTAACGTCTTAGTTATCATTACTCATTCAAATTCAAAGTATTTCAACTACTTATTTTTAAAGGGCATTTCAACACTCAAATACTCCCAACTCATTTTCAACTTGCCATCGTTGGCATTCGTCGGTAATACTTCATACGTGAGGGCTTCCACTAATTTATCGCTTTTGATGGGTTTTACCTTGATTCGGATGATGTCATTTTCTGGTTTATAATCATCGGCTAAGTGCATATCCCACGTTTTACTCAAAATCAACGTCCAATTTTCTTTGTCGGGAATGGTGAAAAATCCGTATTTTCCTTTTGGAATAACTTTACCTTCAACCATTATATCTTGACCAAAATCTATCCAGGTAGCTTTGTGTGCTCCCGAAGACCATACTTGATTATAAGCAACTAAACCATTCCAAATATTACGCCCTCTCACACTCGGTGAACCGTATTCAATATGTACGTGATTTGTACCTACCATTGCCATAGCCGTCATTTTTGGGCTTTTGGGTTTTACTGCCGTTTTACTGGTATCGGCTTTGGGTTGATGGTTTTCGTGTTGGGCAAAAACACCAGTAGTAAGTGCCAAAAGGAAATTTAATACAATAATTTTTTTCATGATTTTTTAATTTATTTGATTGATTTTTTTCGACTGACAAAGAATAAAATGAAGCCTGAACTGATGGTAAATAAGCCAAAAATTGAAAAGGCTCTCAATAACCAATTGGAAAGATTATCACGGGTTTGGTAATCCATCGTGTGCATCATCCACAAGAAATCGAAGATTCGCCATTTGTTATTTCTGAACTTCTGAACCGTTCCTAATGCTGAACTTACATAAACCGTTGTATTTGAAGGGTGTTCAAAAGTGACGGCAATGGCAGGTAAAGGTTGTTCACGGTATTCGTGGTGTCCGTTGGTGGTGGTTAAATATTCCACTTGATTCACTTTGGCATTTTCAGAAAAGGCTTTTTTGGCTATTTCAACCGCTTCTTTTTCAGATAGTTCGTTGCGTAGTGCTCCCGTTTTTGCATCCGCTAATTGAATATTTTTACTACTTTCATGCCCTTTTGAATAACTAATCTGATAGACTGGTTTATCCAAAATCTGAATCAAGTGAATGTCATATACAAAAGAAATACTATCTTTTTGCTTAATTTTTTGGATAATATCTTGCGGATTAACCAATTGCATATCAGCCGAAAGCGGATGAACGTGGGCTTTTTGATGGTCGCCGTGAACTTCATCCATATTTGACCAACTGAAATACAATCCGCCAATCGTCCAAAACAAAAACTGGATGCCTAAAATTAAACCTAACCAACGATGCGTTTTTCTAATTTTTCGATGAAATTCTACTTTTTTCATGGCTTAAATTGTGGTTAAAATTCTTGTTGTTTTTTATTCTTAAAGTATGTTTCTAATGCCTTTTCACCAAATTGATAGAATACAACAGGCGTAACAATCATATCTAAAAGCGTACTCGAAATCAAACCACCCAAAATAACGGTTGCCACAGGATACAATATTTCTTTACCTGATGCCTGAGCGTCTAAGGTGAGTGGAATTAATGCCAATGCTGCCACCAAAGCGGTCATTAAAACGGGAACGAGCCTTTCCAACGACCCTCTAATAATCATGTGAGCCGAAAAGGTTTCGCCTTCTTGTTCAATCAAATGGATATAATGCGAAATCATCATAATTCCGTTTCGGGAGGCAATTCCTGTGAGGGTAATAAAACCGACTAACGTAGCAATAGAGAATGTTCCGCCCGTTAAGATTACGGCAACAACGCTACCAATCAATGCCAAAGGCACATTTAACATAATTTGCAAAACAATTCTGGAAGATTTAAAATGACTGTATAAAACTAAGAATATACCTGCCAAAGCAAAAATACTGAGCAAACCAATGAGCTTTGAGGCTTCTTGTTGGCTCTCAAATTGTCCTCCGTACTGCACATAAAAACCCGATGGCAGTTTTACTTCTTTGCCAATTTTTTCTTGGATTTCCTTGACTGTACTTCCTAAATCTCGCCCTTGAACGTTGCACGAAATTACAATTCTGCGTTGCGTGTTTTCGTGGTAAATGGAATTGATGGCATTCGTAGATTCAATACTGGCAATTTGATACAACGGAATGGTATTTCCATTGGGGGTACTGACTTGGGTATTACGGATTTTATCAATGTTACTTCGTTCCTCATCGGTGGTTCTTAATAATATATCAAAGGTTTTTTGTCCGTCCAAAATTTGTCCTTCTACTTTACCGTTGTAAAAGGTTTCTAAGATTTCCGAAACTTTTCCCGCTTGGATGCCGTAGCGTTGTAAAGCCTCTCGGTTTACTTTGATAAGTAATTGAGGAACAAGCACTTGCTTTTCAATCTGCACATCCACCGCCCCTTGAACACTACTGACTACTTGTTTGATCTTCCCTGCATTCAGACGTAAATCATTCAAATCTGGTCCAAACAATTTAATGGCAACTTGCGAACGAACCCCCGACAGTAAATGGTCGAGACGGTGGGAGATGGGTTGTCCAACATTTACCGATACCCCTTTTAAAATGGTCAATTCTTTTCTAATATCCGCCAAAATTTCGTCTCTGGTACGTTTGTTATTGGGCTTTAATTCTACTTCAATTTCTGAATTACTAACGGGTTCCACGTGTTCATCCAATTCTGCCCGTCCCGTTCTGCGGCTCACATATTCCACTTCTGGAACTCTGAGCATCAATTTTTCGCCCATTGTTCCAATCCGATTACTTTCTTCCAAAGACGTTCCCGCAGGAGTAGAGAAATTTATCGTAAATGAACCTTCATTGAATGGTGGCAAAAATTCCGTTCCGAAAAAAGGAACAATGCTGGCGGCTGCCACGATTAATAACACGGCAATTCCGATGATGAATTTAGGTCTTGCTAAACCCCAATGCAGAATTTTAGTATCTTGACGTTTTAAAAAACGAACCAAAACACTGTCTTTTTCTTCGTGAGTTTTTATATTATTTAACAGATAACTGCACAAAGCGGGAGTAAGTGTTAGTGAAACAACCAATGAGGCAATAATGGAAGTAATGTAAGCAATGCCCAAAGGGGCAAAGATTTTGCCCTCAATTCCTTGCATATAAAACAAGGGTAAAAACACCAATACGACAATGATTGTGGCATAAACGATGGAATTTCTAACCTCGGAGCTGGCGTGGTATATGACTTGTAAAATAGGTTGTGGCGTTTTAGAAAGACTATTTTCTTTCAATCTTCTAAATACGTTTTCAACGTCCACGATGGCATCATCTACTAATTCACCAATGGCAATCGCTAAACCGCCAAGGGTCAAAGTATTAATGGAAATATCAAAAGCCTTGAAAATAATTGCCGAAATCACCAAGGATAAAGGAATGGCGGTGAGGGTAATAATGGTGGTACGGAAATTGAGTAGAAACAAAAATAGGATAATAACCACCAGGATAAATCCGTCTCTAAGGGCTTCTTCCACGTTTTTTAGTGAATTGACAATAAAGTTTTTTTGCTGAAAAATTCTTGGATTTAGTTTTACGTCTTTGGGTAATGTGGTTTGTAGTTCCAAAAGAGCTTTTTCAACTTCGTCTGTTAATTGAACGGTATTGGCTCCTGGTTGTTTTTCAACCGTTAAAATCACGGCGGGTTTGCTATTTATGCTGGCATCGCCCCGTTTGAGAGCCGAGCCAAATTTTACGTCTGCCACTTGTGAAAGTATGACGGGTAAACCATCTTTATTGCCCACAACGGTTTGGGCTAAATCCGCTAAGGTGTTGGCTCTGCCTACGTTTCTGATAAGCACTTCCGAACCAAAACGGTTAAAAAAGTTACCCGTTGTATTTTGGTTGGTTAGTTTCAGGGCGTTATCAATATCGTCAATGGAAAGGTTAAATTGTCTTAGTTTATCACTCGAAACTAATACTTGATATTGTTTGCGTTCGCCACCGATGGGAATTACTTGCGACACGCCTTTGATACTCATTAATCTTCTACGAATCGTAAAGTCGGCAAGGGTACGCAAATCGGCTGGACTGGTGGTATTGCTACTTACGCCAATCAACATAATTTGTCCCATCACGGAACTAATCGGACCCATCACGGGCGTAATACCGTTGGGCAGTTGGACGGTCTGTAATTTTTCAGCCACCAACTGCCTTGCCCGATACACATCCGTTTTCCAGTCAAATTCAACAAACACCATTCCGATACCAATTGCCGCACTACTCCGTACTACTTCAACCCCAGGAGCTCCATTCAATGAAGTTTCTACGGGTAAAATCACTTGGGTTTCAATCTCTTCTGGAGCTAATCCGTTGGATTCCAAGAAGATAGTGACCCTCGGACGATTTAAGTCGGGCAGTACATCAACGGGTAAATTGATAATTGTTACCACGCCATAAACCATGATCAAGGCAGCGAAAGCCACCACAAATAAGCGGTTATGAAGTGAAAATTGAATGAGTTTGTTAAGCATCTTAATTGATATTTATTGAATATTTATGGTTAGTATATCAACCAAAACTTTATTTTACTACAATCACAAAATCTGCCGTATGTACTTTCCCGTTCGACTGAAATTGTACCCAACCACGATAAACACCCGCTTTTTCAAAAGTGGTATGCAAGTCAAATTTACCATTCACTACTTCGGGATGCACGTGTAAATATTGCTTTTCTTCCACGCCAATCACCACCATGTGAGCCTTTGCACCTAAGTAATTTTCAAGCGTATTGGCATCAACCGCTTTACCGTTTTGGGTTAAAGCCCCTTCAATATGAGCCAATTTACCCACTTCAAGTTTACCACCTTCTGGCACAAGTGTAAGTGTATAGCCATCTACCGTTGAAGCCAATTTTGGGGCAGAGTAAGCGACGGGTGTGTAAGCATTACCTATTACGTTTAGGTTGATTTTTTCTAATTGATTGTTCCCGCCCGAAGGGAAATAATCCGCAAAAAGCATATAATCTCCGCCTTTTTCAAAAACTGTTTCGTTGTGTCCAGCCCCGTTTGAATAGGCTTTTCCTTTTGCTAAAACCGAAATATCATAACTTCCCGATGCGTTATATTCTGGGTGAATATGGGTAAAATAAGAAAGGTCTTTTGAAACCACAATCAAGTGCAATTTCTTCTCGTGGTGTACATCCAACGGCACCGCTTCGGTTTCTTTTCCTACAATCTTTGGGGTAAATGATAACATAGCGGCTTTCCCAGCTTCCACGGTGGCAGGATTTGCCTTGAATTCCATTTTGTAGGTATTGCCATTTCCTTTTCCTGCATTGTCGTTATGTTCCAATTTCATTCCACACTTTGGGCATTTATCACCTTCTTTGCCCGTAACTTCGGGGTGCATCGGACAAGTGTACGTATGTTCGCCACTATGCTCATCATGGTTGTCCATACCTTCCATATTCGCCATCGTAGAATCTTTTGAACCTTCTGATTTTGTGGCATTACCGCATGAACCTAAAAATAGACTTGTACCCATTATAAGGGTTACTAAACTAAATAATTTCACTCCTTTTTTCATCTGAATTTGTTTGTTAATTTTTGAATTTTATTTGTGATTATGACCTTCTTTTTTGTCATTGGCTGCTACTAATTTCATTCCACATTTTGGGCAATCGCCTGGTTTGTCGCTGGCTGAACCTTCGCATTTCATGGGGCAAATGTAGGCGGCTACGGCTACCTCTTTTTTAGCTTCAACTTTCTTTTCAACCAATGCCATGCCACAGGTTGGGCATTTATCGCCTTTTTTACCTGTCATATTCGGGTGCATGGAACAGGCATACACTGCCGATGTTACTTCCTTTTTAGCTTTTGATTTTCCTTTCACTTTTTGTCCGAAAGAAACACTCGATGAAACGGCTACCATTAAAAATAAGGTTGCCAAAAACTTAATTGTTCTCATGAATTATTTTATTTAATTTGTGAATTATTATTGGTTTTGATAAATCATTTTTAGTTGATACGTTCCGTTAGTAATTACTCTTTCGCCCTCTTCTATCCCTTTTTTAATGATGGTAAATTCACCGTTATCATTCCCCGTTGAGACGTAAGCAATACTAAATCCTTCGGGCGAATCCTTCAAAAAAACGACGGGCTTTCCGTTAATTTCACTAATGGCTGAACTCGGAATGGTAATGCCTCGGACGGGTTGCCCCGCAAAAACTCGGATATTAACAAATTCACCAATCTTGAAATCGCCCGTAGGATTATCCAATTCAAATAAGACTCTTTGTGATTGATTCGTGGGATTTACCGTGAGGGCAGGGGCAATCAATCGGAGTTGTGCCGTTTTGTGAGAATCATTACTACATTCTGCCGTGAATTTTTTAGCTCCGTTTACCAAGGTTACATCTTTGTCATAGACCTGAACTTCAATGTAAACTTTCGACAAATTAATGACCGTAAAAATGGTTTCGCCAATATTAACCGTTGAACCCAAAGAGAAATTAAAATTGCCAATTGTGCCACTAATGGGTGATTTTAAGGCGATTTGTTTTGAACTGCTATTGCCAACCGCCCCAACATTTTTAAATACTTTCAAATTTTGTTGTGCTTTTTGGTAACGGGCTTCGGCTTCGGAAACATCTCTTTTAGCGGCAATGTCTTCAATTCCTTTTAGACGTTCATATTCCCGTTTGGCGGCTTGTAGTTCCGCTTCCAAATTATTGCGTTCCGCCTGAAAACTTACTTGGGTGGAAGCATCAAGGTTTTGTTCTACCACTGCCAAAGTTTGTCCTTTGCTCACCCATTGTCCCACTCGTGCATTAAGACTCACAATTTTGCCCGTCTGGGGGGTTTGCACTAAGGCTTGCCCATTTTGAGAAGGCATCACCGTGCCAAAGAGTTTTTGGCTTTCGGTAAATTCGCCGTTACCAATTTTTTGAGTCAATACTTCAAATAAAAATTGGGTTTCTTTCGGTACTTCAAAAGCGTTGGATAATGCCCCCGTGCTACTTCCTGCTCCTTCATCTCCGTGGGCGAGTGCTTTTTGCCAATTGGCAGTTGGCAATAAACAAAAAGCAATGATTGAAGCAATGACGGCTTTTCTGTTTTTGATTTTACTCAATAAAAACATCAATAACATTCCAATAAGTAGTCCTGCCCCTACCAAAAAATAAGGTTTTTCGTACCATTGACTCGTTAAAGCACTTTCGTTTTCAGCATGAACTTGGGGTAATTCTTTTCCAATTTCAATATTCTGTAAAGAAAATAAATCGGCTCCTGATTCAGCATTAATACTAACCGTTAAGGAATATTTCTTTTTGGCAGGAAACACGCCCGAAATCTCATAAACGCCTTTTTCATTGGGTTTTATTTCAAATTTGATGTTAGCATCTTCGGGACTTGAAATTTTTAAAATTGCCTTTTCAGTCGGACGATTTGTGATAAAATCGTTGATGTATAGGCGTAATTTACCCGTTTCACCAGCTTCCAAGGGTTCAAATTTTAGTATCATTTCGTATTTTTCAGAAACCGCTTGGCTCGAAAAATAGGTCTTTGCTGTTCCCGTTGGAGCTTTTGCCGCCCCGTGGTCTTCGCCTCCATGTGCCTTCACTTCTTGATAGTTTCCTACTACCAAAAAGAAGAAAAATAAGGATGTTAGAATTGCCTTTTTCATTGGTTTCCTAATAAATAATTAATGTTTAATAAAGTTTGGTTATAATTTCGTAAGACTTCGATATATCGTTGTCTTATCGTATAAGCATCGTTGAGCGTTCTTAGAAAACTCACATAATCATTCTGACCTGCCTTGAAAAGTCTGGTGGCAGTCGTAATAATTTCCTCGGATTGTTTCAGCCCCTTCGTCTCGTAATAATCGAGGGCTTGTCGGTATTTTTGGTTATCTCCAAGGGCTTGTTGTAAATCAACGGAAATGGCTTGTTTTTGAGCATTGGTGCGTTCTTGGGCAAGTTCAAATCCCGTTTGGGCTGCCCTAATGCGACTTTTATACTGACCTTGCCAAAGCGGAACGCTCAACCCAATTCTAAATCTTAAATAGGCGGGCGTATCTCTCAATCCTTGATTAAAATAGCCAACAATTAACCCTGGCATTGCTTTGGCTTTTTCCAATTCAATCAAATTTTTATTGATTACTTCGGTTTGCTTAAAAACGGCAACGGTAGGATTTTCTGGAAATGTATTTTCCTCAAAATTGATGGGTGCTGGGGTCGTATTTCGCTGAATATTGATTGCGGTAATATTATCGGTTATTCCCAAAAGTTGTTGCAATTGTTTAATATTGGTTTGTACGTCCGCCTGTGATTGATTTAATTTATTACGAACCTCTCCAAATTGGCTTTCTGCAAAGGTTTTACCCAAATAATCAATCTGCCCCGCCTCAAATTGACGGGCAGAATTTTGATTAATTTGTTGGTATATACTATCTTCAGTACGGAATAATTTTACCAATGCTTCACTGTATTGTAAGATTAAATACTGGCTCTTCACCCGAAATTTTATGTCATTTTCAGTAACGCTTCTTTCCTTTTCAGAAAGGATGATTTGCTGTTTCTGTAAAAAGTTCTGTTTTTTATAGACAGTCGGATAGTCAAGGGTTTGGGTTACAGAAGTTGTGTAGAATAAACCCGTTGGGCTTTCAAATACAATATCAGGATTTTTAAAATTCTTAGCACTTTTCAATAATTCGTTATTTTGCCGAATCACTAAACCCGAAGCTCTCAGGGCAGCACTATTTTTAAGGGCGGCATCGGTTGCTTCTTGTTCGCTGAATGGTTTTTGGGCAAAACCATTCAGCGTTGACATACTAAATAAAAAAATGAGTATTTTTTGCATTTGGTTTAATCTTGAATCAATGTTGAATAAATCAGTGTTTGTGTTCACCATGTCCTTTTTCTAAAAGGTCAAAAGTAGCCGTAGCAGTTTTACCTTTAAATAGTACTGTAATAATTGCTTTGTGAAACTTTTTATTTTTGTTTAACATTGCCATGAACCCATCTTTTTTGTTTGATGGAAGACTTAAATTTATCACTTGTCCATCTTCCGTTTGCAAGGTTGCATTAGCTGTCGCATTTCCGATATCTAATGCTTTTTCTTTGCCATCTAAAAGGTAAACCATCAACATTCCCTCATGCGTTTTTACCTCCAAGTGATAATCACCCGCTGTTTTTACTATACCTTCATGGGGAGAACCATGTTTATGATTTTCTTTTTGAGCAAATATTGATAATGAACTTATCAATATTAATGCGAATATCATTACCAACTTTTTCATTATTTTAATTATTTAATTGATTTGAAATGATTTATGTACTTCGACAGAAATTAAAATCTATTTAATCACAATTCCATTGGGCTTCTTGCCCACAGAAATTGATTTTGTAACTTTATGTTGCATCACATCAACAACTGATACACTGGCAGCTTCTTGATTGGTGACATAAGCCGTCATGTCCTTAAAAGCAATCGCATGAGCACCTGCCGCCGTAGCAAATGCACCTGAATGAACCATTTTCCCAGTAGCATCTTTTGTCCACCAATGCACTTTCCCAGCCATTGGGTCTGTTACCCACATTTCTTTCATATCAGCTTGATACGCTACAAAACCTGGCATAAAACCTAATGCAACGGTTTCAACTACTTTTAATGTTTTTACATCAATAATTGAGACCGTTTGTCCATCTTCATTATCTACATACATACGATTATCTGAACCAATCCACGCACCAACAGGATTCATCCCAACTGGAATGGTGGCTAAAATTACTTTGGTTGTTGGATTGATGGCAGTAACCGAATTACTCATTCCATTTGCTACAAAAGCAACTGTTCCATCATTTGAGAAAGTTACTTCGGCTGGCTCTTTTCCTACTACAATCGTATTTTTCAAAGCAAAAGTAATGGCATCATACACCAATACTTTTCCAGCTTCATCCATTTGAGAAGTCCAAATTTCTTTACCATCGCTTGAATAAACAGCATTATGATTCATAACAGGTGTCTCAACTACTTTTACATTCAAACCCGTTGTGGCATCCAAAACGGCAAACTTGCCTACCATACCAGCCATACCTCCTGCATGACCTGCACTTAAATCCATGCCTGGTACTGCAATAGCTACTTGCGTTTTGGAAGCATTCAGGTAAATATGGTGTGGGTAAGCCAGTGATTTCCCCATATTCATCCCTTGTATTTGAGTACCTGAACCATCTGTTAGTTGTATTAAATCAGCAACCATATTGGTATTCAAGTTGATAACTGATACCGTACTACTTTCTCCATTCACCACATAAGCGGCTGGATAATTGATATTTAATTGTGGTTGGTCTGAATTCATATTCATACAACCGCCCAAGGTTAGGGCAAAAATGGAAATGATTGTCTTTTTCATTTGCTTGTTTTGTTTGAAGTTTAACTAATTGTATAGTTCACTATTTTTTAATTCTTTAAATTGACTTGGTGTCAAACCCGTTATTTTTTTGAACTGCATGGAAAGGTGTTGCACACTTTTATATTGCAAAGCATCCGCTATTTGACTTAGCGAATGTTCATCATAAATCAATAATTCTTTTACTTTCTTGATTTTTTGATGAATCAAGTAATGTTCAATCGTATTTCCTTCGACTTCTGAAAATAAAGTAGTCAAGTATTTATATTCTCTCCCTACTTTTTCAGCAATGTATGTGGATGGATTTATTTTCCGTAAAACATCAGGCTGTTCTTGGACTAATTCGATAATGGTAGTTTTAATTTTCTCAATTATTTGACTACGCTTATCGTCCAATAATCCAAATCCGACTTGCTCTAAACTACTCCGAAGCGTACTCTCTTGGATTTCGGTAAGTTCTTCCGAAATCTCAATGTTGGTCAAATCTATTCTGATGGGTACAATATTAATTTGTTTAAAGAGATCTGCCACTACCATTTTACATCGGTCGCAAACCATGTTTTTGATATATAAAATCATGCTCGTTTCTGTAAAATATATTTGATTACGTAATGTACTACGCTAAAATCGAAAACGGATTTTACCATAAAAAAGGGCATTACGATAAATGAAGACATAAAAAATACAGTTTATGACAAAATTGTTTAGCCTTTATGCAGAAGCATAGAGACAAATATAATTTCATTAAACTGCATCAAATCAGAAACGATTGGATAAATACGAGAAGTTTACGCCCAGAAAGTGGGGGTGCGGGGCTATAAAAATGAGGAACTTGAAAAGAAACGGCTTGGGACACCCACGTGGAAAAAAACAAAACCTTTGGGGTAATGGCAACCCAATCAAGGGACTGGAATACTTGTGCAACTTCATGTCCTTGTGAAGCGTTCGGGTTTATTTTGAAGAAAGTAGTTTTTTCATTACAACATTTTGCCCTTTTCAACAGCGGGTTATCTGACTTTCTTTCGTGTTTTGCCTTATTAAAACAACACTTTGGTGGTGAGGTTAAAATGAAAGTTTGTTTACCTTTCAGCTTGCAATAATGCTCAATCATGGAAAAGCCTGTACTCATAAAGAGTACTTGCATTGCCATAAGCAAACAAAATATGCGAGTCAAACGTAATTTCATTTTCAGTTATTAAAACGCAAAGATACTAATAACCTTGTATTCAAGGTGTTATATTTTAAGGTGTTTATTTTATATAATTTTCGGAGCAACGTAAATTATATGAGTCAGCTAAGATACTGAGCAAATAGCAATATTTTCTGTTCTTTATTTACGGCTTTTGTATAACGTATGCTACTAAAATGGCTTGACAGCATCTAATGAGCCTTTTCGGGTTGTTTCTTCACCACATTAGAAAACCTTATTTTTTTATAAGGATACCATCTTAATTTTTCAATTCGTCCAGAATTGTGACATTGGGTTGGTGTTTTAAAGTCAATCGAGGCATGGGGTCGGAAATTATTGTAGGTCTCAATCACCTGCGGAATTGCCTTCAAAGCTGCCTCTTCCGAGCCAAATCCATTACCCAAATTGAACTCTTCTTTCAGGGTTCGGTTGAGTCTTTCAGCCATCGAATTTTCATTGGGTTCTGCTGAAGAACACATACTTATTTTGATACCCGCTTTTTGAATTAAATCCACGTAAGCCCAAGAACAATATTGAACGCCACGGTCGGAATGGTGAATTAATTCCGTCTTCTTTTTGCGGGTTTGCAGAGCCATTTTCAAAGCACCCAACGGTCCTTTGGCTTCCAAAGTGGGTTGTAAAGCCCAGCCCACAATCTTCCGAGAAAAAGCATCCATGATTAACGATAAATACACAAAACCACGACCTACTTGAATATAAGTCATATCGCTCACCCACAACTGCTCACTATCCGTCGGAATAAAATCTTTTATCCGATTGGGGTACTTTTTATAGGAGTGATCTGACTGAGTAGTCACCACCTTATAATGCTTCCGTTTGACCAATAAACCCTCTTTTTTCATCAATTGGTGCAGTTTATCACGACCAATTTTTAACTGGTGGGAAAAAAGGAAAGGTTTTATCAGCTCATACAACTTCCCTGAGCCAATCCCAGGAATTCGCTTACGAATCCGTTTGATTTCTCCTACAACCAAGTCAAATTCAAACACATTCTTCTCCATTTGCTTAATAGCCGCATACCAAGCTTGACGGGAAAACCCAAACCATGAACACATTAAACCAATACCCAACAAAGGATAGCGACAGCTTAACTTCTCAACAGCTTGGGTGCGAACTTTTTTTTGATAGAAATATCTAACGTTTCTTCGGCAACATCCACCAAAGTTTCCCAAGCAATGGATTTCATTCTGAGCATTTCATTCTCTTTTTCAAGCCATTTTATTTTGGCTTCTAAGTCCTTGGTTTTGTTGATTTCTGGCTTCATGGGCTTTCGTCTTTTAGGTTTTAAATATGGAAGAATTCGATGTTTAAAATACCAGCGGTTCAACTGTCGAACCCGCTTGAAATCCATGTGCAAATCCGTCTTTAATTCCTTGGAAGATACGAATCCAGCACGGTAACTTTCGACTACTTTTCGGAGGTAAAGTACCAAGTTACGATTTTTTTTATTTCTTTTCAACTCATTGATATTCATGCACTTAACGTTTAAGTGTCAAGTTAAATCAGTAGCATATGGTTTGTATTATAAATTTTATTATGTTAAATAAAAAACAACCTCCTTTTTTCCTTAAAAAAACCTTACCTCCCTATTTCTCCTGAGTAGCCAACCACCAGTACCAAAAACCCTCTGGATATTGTTTCTTCAATTTATTCAATTTGGTATTATGGGACTGCTCAATTAATAATCCATTAAGTGTTCCTGTTCCTTTATATAGCCTTATTGCTGTCTCTTCGTTAGCTACTAATTTCGTGAGATAAGCAATCTTCCCTGTCATAACGATTACCTTCTCTAAACTGAAATTTTCTGAAAACATATATTTTTTCACCCGATTAATTCCAGCAACGAGTTCTTCAAAATTACCCACTCCGTCAGCTCCTCGCAACGCCAAACATAAACAGGTTTGGTAAGTATCATTCAAAACATCATCAGTGGTAATATCCATCTTTCGGTAATTTGCCTCTATCATTGCCAGATGATTGAATGTCTTTCGTACAATGCTTAAATCATTCACAGAATTGAATAAGTTTCCGATGTCATAGAGTTGCTTGATAATTTCCATACTTTTTGGACTACTCCCTTTAAAATAAGGGATTCCAGTTGTATTTGGGGCAAAAGCGGTTAGTTTATCTCCTAAAATATCTTCAAAAGAAGGCGTTTTTACACTTAAAAAGTTGCCTTTTTGTATTAGGAAAGGCGTATTTATAAGCGTTTCAATTACATTTTGGTAAGGGTTTTCTTCAAACAGAATATCCAACAAAATGTATTCTTCCAGTTGATTTGTCAAATGGATAGGAGCATAAAAAAATTTAAAGTGACCTTTTGTAATATCTATGGCAGCTTTTCTATTTTGTTCTTCTACTCGTATAAAACCTTGATTAAAGCACACCTGCTCCAAAATTTCAAATAAATAATCGGGGGTGTTTGGGATGATGATGTCAATATCAATTGAGAGTCGCTTTGGATTCTCTTGTTGCAATAACATCAACGCAGTGCCTCCCTTAAAAATAAAATTTAGGTTACTGACCGCAAGCCCTTCTAACAAAGTTAAAGCTCTGATGGTCTTCTCCACTAAAATTTTATCAGCCCCTTGATTTGATGCTGAAAACTTTTTAATCCATTCCAAAGAATGTGTTATCTCCTTGTCAATCATAAATTATTGGTAATCTTCCTCTAAACTAATTTTTATAAAATTCTCAACTTTATCTTTTCGTTTTCTTCGCCTTGCATACCGAAACATCTTGTCCTTATTAATTGGGTATTTTTCAAAAGCCTCTTTGAAAATATAGTTTAATTCTGAGCCTTGGAAGGTTTCGTACAATTTTGGTTCACAAATCAAATCAACTAATATTTTTTCGATGGTTGTCGTTCTGATTCCATCAACCATTTGCGTTGGAGCTTCCGATGTCAAAGGAATAATGATGATGGCATCATTTTGATAGGCAATGTATCTGTCCAATAATTCATTGGATGGAGTTAGATATACGTTTGGATAATTATCTCTTAACAAGTCAAAAACTGCATCCAATCCATCTCTTTCTATTTCAACCATTTGGGCAAATCGCCCAGGCTGATGTAAGGTAAATTCATTGATAATGGATGTCCGCCAAACGCAACATTCAAGTAATGGCTTTTCTTCATAAATTAGTCCATAAATACCCTTAATTTCATTTTCTAAGGGTGGTGTATAATTTTTTCTGCTTAATCCAATACTATATTTTCCTCGACCAGTTCTTTCTAATAATCCTTTTTTCACCAAATTATTGAGCATTGATTCAGTCTTATCAATGCCTGTTTTTACTCGTAAATATTGCTCAATATTATCTTTCCCCATTTCTTGATTTTGTCTAAAAATGGGGCGTAAATCACTAATATGTAAACTTTTTGTTTTCATTTGATGATAAAATTTACCTGTTTTATCATCAAAGATAATAAATTAATTATTGGCAACAAATTAATTTTAGTGCCAATAATTAAGAATTATACTT